>CALGWE010000047.1:0-4614 GCA_937935915.1 uncultured Clostridia bacterium | reverse complement strand
TATATCTATATCTATATCTTCAATCCTACTCTTCTTCCTTCAATATGAATACATTAACTTTCTCTTTTCTCTCCCCCAAGTATTCAAAAAGAAAGCTGGGGTATGGGCAGGTCTGAAGCTACCTCTGAAGTAATTTAATGATATTCCTAGTGAAGAAAGTTAAAGCGGTGTTAGTGGGAGTGTCTGAGCGAACGAAGTGAGTGAGTTTTCCCACGTTGCTTTGACTTTCGAACTTAGAATATCATAAATTACGAAAGGTGTAGCTCAGACCTGCCCATACCCCAGCGGACTATTTTGTAATACTACAAAATCTATTGATCATAGCCGCAACTTCTGCTCTTGTTGCTGTGCCATTTGGATTCAGTGTGTTGTCTGCATTACCTGCTAAGATTCCTACACTTACTGCCCAGTTCATAGCTTCTTTTGCCCAATCAGATACTTTTGCTTCATCTTTAAAGACTTGATTTGAAGCTATTTTATCTTCTTTTACAACACCTGTTATAGTCGCAAAGCGATATAACATTACTGCAAGTTGCTCTCTTGTTACACTTTGGTTTGGATTAAACTTATTATCTCCTGAACCTGTTACAATATTTAAAGCATTTGCCCATGCCACCGCATCATTATAGAATGCATCGTCTTTTACATCTTTGAATGTACTATTTACTTCAACTTGTGGTGTTCCTGCTAATCTGTGTAATACTGTAACAATCATTCCGCGTGTCATAGATTCTTTGGCACCGAATTTTGTTTCTGACACACCTTTAAATAAACCATTTTCTACTACAAACTGAATGTCTGTTTTTGCCCAGCTATCTTTAACATCTTTAAATTGTGTTTCCACATTTACTACTGATGTTGTTACATTTTCTACCGGTTCTTCTGTAGGTTTTTGTTCTACTGGTTTTTGCTCTGCTATTGGAGTGCTGCTTCCGCCGCCTCCACCACCTCCGCCACCAGATGAACCACCGTTATCTGGTGTAGAATCTGGCTTAACTGTCTCTCCTGAGCCACCATTTTCTGGTTTATTCTCTGGCTTAACTGTCTCTCCTGAGCCGCCATTTTCTGGTTTATCTTCTGGCTTAATTTCTTCTGGTTTTGCTTCAACGATTACTTTACATTCTGCTGTGAAATCACCTACTAATGTTGTAACTGTAATTGTTGCCTCACCTTTTTTAAGTGCTGTAAGTACACCATCTGCGCTTACTGTTACAACACTTTCATCAGAACTTTTCCATGAAACTTCTTTGTCTGTTGCTGTTACTGGATCTAATGTTGCAACTAATCTTTCTGTTTCTGTTTCTTTTAATACAGTCTCAGTTTTGTTAAGTTTAACACCTTTTAATGATGCAAAGCTATTAGAGACAACAATTTTATTGCTTGCATCTAATACTGACTCATAGTTGTGATCTTGTGTACCATTAACTTCCGCAATATAGTTTACTTCAACAGTGTATGTACCATTTACAACATTATCAAAGTTAAATGTAGCACTACCATAGTTTAATATAGCTTCTGCTTTAAGGGTTTCATTTTCACTTGTACATGTAAGTTCTACTTTTCCATTTGGAATAGTGCCACCTTTTGGTGCTATCATATCTACTTGAATTAATACATTGCTATTTACTGCGCCTTGATTAGGTGTTACTTTCCCCATCACTGCAATGCTTGGTGTAACTTTTTCAATAGTCACTTTACCTTCTTCTACTCTTCTTGAATGAGTCATTTCTGTTTCAGGAACTTCAATAGCTACATAGTAAGTTCCTACATTTTTAGGTGCTACTGTTGTCCCATTTTCTGTACGTGCTTCATTTGTATAATAATATACAACTGGTTTTACATCTTCTAAATCTTTAAGACTTACATTTAATGCATGGCTACTGCCGTCATAAGTTTTAACAATGTCTTTATCTTCTATCACAACTTCTGGTGTTACTTTTTCTACTTGAATTTTCTCACAAGCTGTTGATCCAAATAATACGTCAGAACCACCATAAAGTACTTTGATTTCATTTTCACCTAATGTAAATCCATTTTCTTTATTAACAGTCACTTCAAATGTGGCATTGCCATCAGCTGTAACTTGTTTTTGGACTATTTTACCATTTACAACAAGCTCCATCTCATCTTGAAGGGCAGTTGTTACAATGCCATTAGATGCACTCCCCGCTGCTACTACAACTTGAAGCGTCTTACCAAAGTTAACTTTTTTATCATCTTTAATATCTTGACCATCTACTAGGAATATCACATTAGTTTCACTATCTTCTACTGGTGCACTTACTGATTCTGATGAATTACCAACATTTAATGTGACGTTAGTTTTTAAGCCGTAAAGTGGTAACTCCATTTCAATCTCATAAGTTCCAGCTTCTGGATAAGCAAACTCACCATCTTTAACTACTGGACAAAACACAATATAAGTTTCATCAGTACCACCATCATAACCTAATTCAATTCTGATATTATTTTCTGGGCTCTCCCAAGCGAACTCATCATGTATTGCCTCACATAACTCGCCTCCTACATAGAAGTTGAAAGGTATGTAATCTACTAATGTCACATTTTCTAATTTAGGATTTAAGATAAAATTGATTGATGGTAATTTGCTATTTGCTATATCCCATTTTACTGCTGTCTTTTCAAAATGAACACTATCTAAAGAGGTTGGTATATCAAACTCTCCTGGTACTGGAATAGCTTGCCACTCACCTGCTACTTGTTCAAATGTATAACCTTTTTGGGCGTCGTTTGGATTGAATGCAAATGAACTATCTTGTGAATTTGGTGCCTTAATATAAACGTGCTCTTTTTTTACTATACCTGATTTCTCGCCAGATACTGGGCCTCCTACAGTTTGGAACTGGGCTGCTTCCTCTACATTACCTTCTATATTTAAAAGACCTTCTTTTTGTAAAATGATTTTTCCGCCACCTGTGAAATTCTCTACTGTAAGCTCTTTAATTTTTGAAAGTTCTAACACACCATCTCTTTTAATGATTAAATCACCATTTCCATTTTGCCATGTTATGCAGTCTGGAATCACTCTACCTGCTGCTACTGTTAAGCTATCAATGTCATTAAGTGTGAAATATTCTACTGGATAAAATGCTTCAAATGTTACATGTGTTTCATTGGCACCTTTTCCATAAACATCTATTTTATACTTCTTAAGTGTAATATCCACATTACCATCTACGCTGTATGCCGCATTTTCTTTTGGTGGCTGCGGCTCTGTAATATCAAACATACCACCAATAATCGGTTCATCTGCCCCACAGCTATAGACAGAGATTAAATCCAGGCTCCCTTTATCTCTATTAATTTCAATTGAAGCATCTCCTTCAAATGTACCATTCAAGCTACCTGCAAATACTTTTCCAAATTTGCTATCGATGCTGCTTCTATCTGTTTTAATAAGAACGCTTGCATCATTTCCTACTCTTGGTGCTCTTATTTCAGTAGAACCATCTGCATAGTAATATTTTCCTTCGATTAAATCACCATTTTTATCATATAAACTTCCTGCAAATACATCGACTTGTCTTGAGCCAGCACCTCTTGTGCAGTTAATAAGCTCTAAGTTATACCCATTTGCAAAAATGGCATCATGTAACTTATTTGCAAATGCTAAATTGATATTTTCAAATGTTACATCACCTTCTAATACAATGCCCCCAGCACGTACTACAAGTTCTCCCATTACATCTGAGTCTTCTGATTTAATTGTGATATTTTTATTAATTACAAATGGCACAGTGCCATACTCATCTTGTGTGTTTAGGAATGCATTATCCCCACTTTTGATAATAATTGTTCCCCCATCAGCTACATTCGCAACTGCATCTTCGAAGCGGTTATATGGATTACTTCTTGTTCCATTTCCTGATGTATCTGCATTAGGCTTAGTTGCTTGTGTATAAACAACCATTGGATCTACGGCTGCATAACTTACTACTTCTACCTCATCATTTTCAGTTTCAACTGCTTCTACTACTTGTTGCTGATTTTCTTCATTTACAAGTTCTGTAGCTAAAGCCATCCCTGGTTGAGCCATAATCATTGTTGCCGACATTACCAGTGCTAAATTCTGTTTTATTTCTTGTTTCATTTTAGTCCCCTATTCCTTTTTGCCCCTTTTGCAAAAATTGGATATTATTGTCATAAATAATATAACATAAAATACTAGTTAAAGAAATCAAATATCTACAATTTATTCATATTCTATATATATACTATACATATTTTTGTTGTTATATTAGACTCATACATATAAAACTATCTATACATAGGAGTCTTAACATATGACTAAAACTAATTTCAAAAAGATCTTGGAGCCCCTTCTCTGGACTTTGCAGCTTCTTGTTCTTTTTAATAGCTTTTTTGCATTTACATCAACTATAGAGGGATTCCACTGGTATAACCCTATTCCAATAGGTGCACGTACCTATATTACATAACTCATTCCTTTGCAGTTGATATTAATCTTTATATTTTTAATGAAATATAAAGACCTTTCCATTAAAATGCTCAAGAAGTTTATCCCTATTATGAATGGTATAGTACTTTTTATAGCAGCCTTTTCTATCCTGATACATGAAACACTTTTCACCC
>CALGWE010000046.1:0-4621 GCA_937935915.1 uncultured Clostridia bacterium | reverse complement strand
GGTTCAGCCTCTTTATTTTTATCATGATTATAACCACTAGGGTCATAATACATTACCGGATTATTGCTACAATAAGCATACAGATTCAATCCATCGCCACGATAAACATCCTCTTGCATAAATCTTCCTAAAATAGGATTATAAAATCTTGCTCTTAGGTAATACTGCTGTGTGATGGTGTCATATTGTTGTCCTGTATACCTGATGCGATTATGGACTTGTTCTTGGCTTTCTAAAGTATTGCCAAATGCATCATAAGTATAACTATTTACAACCTTTTGTGCCTGATTGGTTATAAAGTCTGTACTAAATTGCTCATCTAGCTGATAATAGTATCTTCCTAAACCACAATCAATTGAACTATTTTCTTCATTAAGTCCACTTGATACTTCACTTAAAATATCACCAGCAACTACATCATAACCTCTTATTAATCTAGAAACAGCTTTATCTTCCCCATCTGTCTCTACTAATATTTCATCTCTATGCAAGATGAATCGTGCGAGCTTTTGATTTTCTTCAATCTCTGCTCTTAAGCCTTCGGCATCATAGCGATTGATTAAGGTATTGCCTTGATAGGTTACAACTTTTGTCTGTTGATTAAGGGCATTGTAACTAAAGTTTGTTGTTCCTTGTGGCGTGCTTTCTTTTAGTATATTGCCTTGGGCATCGTATGTAAAGTTGGTAATGCCTAAATCCTTAGATAATTGTGTTAGTTGATTCTTGGTATTATAAATAAAAGTTGTATTTGCATCATTGACAGTATGACTTAAACGATTGCCTACTAAATCATAAGTAAAGCTTTCTGTTCTTTCATTATAGTTGGCTTTAATCAAACGATTCATATTGTCGTAAGCAAAATGTGTCTCTTGATTTAAGCCTACTTTGCTAAGGCGATTGCCGTTCATGTCATATTGGTAAGTGAAGTCTTGAAGCTTTTCTCCTGTTGTTGTTACAGTTAGTAAATGTGAAATATTTTGATCACTATCATAACTATAAGTGGTTTTAATACCATTGCCATAAGTGATACTTTCAATTAAGTTATTCGGCAGATAACTATATTTTGCAACTATTGTGCCGTTATCATCAGTTAACTCATCTATTCTACCTAAAATATCATAGCTATAATAAGTTGTCTTACCAGTTACATCTTTAATAGAAGCAATTTGTCCATCTTCATTATAAGTATAGGCAATTAGTATACGACCACAGGTGGATTTACTTTTTAAATAACCTTCTGGCGTATAACTATAATTATAAAGAAAGCCATCGGCTTTTGCTGTCAGTAATTGGCCTTTTGAATCGTAGGTATAGCTTTTTCTAACAGATTCTTGCTCACCATTTTTTGAAGTGGCGACTTGACTCACTAAGTTGCCATCAATATTGTAGGTATTTTCAACCCTATTACCATTTCTATCAAGATGAATGGTGAGTCGCCCTTCTTCATCATAGTAGAACTTTTCGCTTAAGCCTTCTTGGTCAATGATTTCACTTACTTTACCAAAGCTATTGTAATGATAAGTAATTGTGCCACCATTAGCATCTGTTGTGGTAGTAATATTGCCAGCATAGTCATAAGTATATTTTTCTACCCCACCATCAGCAGCTGTGACTTCTGTGATTCTGCCCCAGCCATCTACTTGGTAAAAGGTTTCATTGTGATTCCCATCTATAATGCCTGTAATTTGGCCATTAGCATTATAACTATAAGTTTGAAGTGCTTTACCCTGATTTTGTGTTCTTGCTGTACTTACTGCACTAAGCTGATTTTGTATCGTATAGTCATAGGTAATCGGATTGCCTAGAGCATCTTTTTGAATCAGTAAGTTACCCGCAACATCATAAGTATTTTCTTCTACAATTTGTCCTAATGGATTAATGGTTTGTATGCGGTTTCCTTGTAAATCATAGGTATAACAAGTCCCTAAACCATCATCTTCTGTTACTTTATAATTAATGCCATTTACTTCTTTAATTAACTGGTCATTTTGATTATAGAAGTAACGTTTGATAACCTTTTCATTTTCTTGTATATGAGTTAAGCGGTCTTTTAAGTCATAGGTATACTCTCGTTTATTTGGTGCTACACCTTCACTTAACTCTTCTACTTTTATGATATTATGGGCTGCATCATACATGTAATGTGTTGTACGGTCAATGCCATTTGCCTTATCGATGACACGCTCACTGATTAAGCGATCACAGGCATCATAGTCTCTTTCGATTGTATAGCCTTTAGGGGTTAAAATTTTAATGAGATTCCCATTAGCATCATAATCATATTTTGTCACTGCCCATAATGTGCGGGCACTTTTTTCACCTAGGGTGCGGCTATCTAAGGCTTCTTTCTTTGCAATAAGCCAGCCGGCTTTATTATAAAGATAGCGAATGCATTGTGAGACTTCTGCATTGATTTTACGTTCTTCATAACTTCTTTGACCAAGGCAGTTATATTCATAACGAATCATTGCCCCATAGTCATCTTTTACTTTTATAAGATGATTATTTTGATCATAACTTAAGTAAATACTATGATAACTTCTCGGATAGCCTTCTTCAGCCACAAAGTCTAAGCCATGTTTTTCTTCTATTTTATTGCCATTTAAATCATAGGTAAAACAAGTGAGTTTATATAAAACCTTATGATACTCCTCTTTAACAGGCTCACGCTTTTCAATTAAATGACCTAGTAAATCATAACGATAAAAAGTCTTATAGCCCTTGGCATCTATTTGTTCTATAAGATTGCCACTTAAATCATAAGCATAAGTTGTTTCTGTAATGCCTTCTGGATTTACAACTTTGATGAGCTGATTCATGGCATTATAGCTATAAGTATAGCCCTTACCATCATCTAAATTACTATCATAGGCTTCAGGTAAAATATGTTTAATCAAATTCCCTTCAGCATCATAAAATAAACGCTCTGTCCCACCATCTAAGTAATGCTTTTTAATACATTTGTTATCAATATTATACTCAAAAGTTGTAGCTAAACCTGTTTCTGTATTGCAGTCATAAGTATTTGGATGAATTTGTTTGATTAAATTCCCTTCGACATCTGTTTCCTGTTTATAATGCTGTCCTAAAGGATCCACCACTTCTACTAAACGATCTAAGAAATCATATTTATAGGTATATCCTTTTTCTTTATTGGCCCAAGCTTTAGGTGAATAAAAGGCTACCAATTTCCCCATTTGATCATAAAGCTTTTGGGTAATATTGCCTTCCCCATCTTTAATACGGGTAATGTAGTTTAAGTTATTATACCCAAACTCCACAGTCTCATAATCATTTTCAATACTCATACGGCGGCCTAACTTATCGTATTCATAATAAGTGACTTCCCCCATAGCATTTTTCACACGGCTTGGCGCACTTTGGCCTTCTTCATAAACATATTCTATAATGCCTTTTAAGCTATCTTCCTCTGTGAGCATTCTGCCCATATAGTCATAGGTATAATGTTTGGTTTGCCATTTTCCTGTGGCAATCTTATGTTTTTCTGCTATTAGATTATGCTTAAAGTCATAGCTAAATAAACTTTCCCTACCACCATTATCTACTTGCTTAATTAATTGGTGTGCCTCATCATAAGTATAAACGGTATGACAGCCATTTGGCAGTAATTCTTCTAAAATCTCATTATAAGGACTATATAATCTTTCTGTTACAAAGCCTAAACGGTTTTGTTCATAACAACGATTCTTATAAGCATCATATTGATAAAGGGTTTCGGTGCCATCCATATAGGCGATTTTTTCTATTAATAAATCTTTATTATAATAAAAGCGTTCAATCTTTTCCCCTTTATTATAATTTACCGTGGTCACACGATTTTCTGTATCATAAGTTGCTGCATAAGTATAGCCATTGGTAAGCTCTTGGAATATGGCACGTCCTTCACTATCATACGTATTGGTTAAGTAAGTCACACCATTTTTATCAATAGCCGACTTCACATAGCCTTCTTCAGTATATGTATAACTGGAAATCCCATTATCCAAATGCACCACATGGGTTAATAAATCCCCCTCATAGCGATATTGCAGCGTACGTCCCAGGCCATCTGTAATTTGTACTAAGCGGTCTTCTTCAAAAGTGAATTTTAAAACATAGCCTAAACTTGTTGTAATTGTTTCAAGCTGTTGACCTTTATAGTCAAAAGTTGTTTTTTGATGATTAGGATCTTCAATACTTACCAAAAGACCCACAGCATTATAAACATAAGTCTGATGTGTTTTATAATCCTTAATATGCCATTCATTATGTAAGGTATCACTTGAAAGGGCAAAACGCCCATTTTCGCCCCCTACATTTTGCCAACCCTGCTCAGTCTTTTCAAAGCTAACCGTATGTCCTGTAATTAAATCGGCATATATCATGGCTTGATCTCGATAAAGTTGACTGAGATAATTCAATGTCCACCCTTTACCTAATGGACCTACTTTTTTATTGGTAGAAGTATAATCACGTTTTAAAACAAACTCACCTTGTAAGTCTGGCATTTTAAAATCAACGGCATGAATAAAGAAGGCCCCTGTAACCGCATCAATAGGTTCACCAAAAGCGGCTGAAACGGTATTGGCTGTGGCATTATTAATAACACTTTGTTTTAAAT
>CALGWE010000045.1:0-1210 GCA_937935915.1 uncultured Clostridia bacterium | reverse complement strand
CTGAAGCAATACAAATACATTTTACAAGATCACGAACGGTTTGTTCTTCTCCTGGTTCCATAAAAACTTGTGAACCACCCATATGTGCAGCATGTTCACTTACTGTTACTTTATCATCCCAGTTAATCTTTCCTTGTGCAACGGCATCATTAATAAGTAAGAGTGTCATAATCTTAGTAATACTAGCAGGTGGATAAGGTGTATCCGCTTCCTTTTCGAGTAATACTTTACCACTATATTCTTCCATTAATATATAACTTCTTGACGTTTCTGCTAAAGTGCCACTTGTTTTTGCTTCATTACTAACAGGTGCTGCAAAGATTTGTGAAACGCAAAGAAGCATGGTAAGTAACCAAATAAATAACGACCTTCTCATAAGTCTCCTCCTTGTATCTTTTGCTTCTAGTATTTGTTATTTGAGGCAAATTATACTTTTATCGCCTTATGAAAAGGTCGTTATTTCATTAATCGATTAAATCATAAATAAGTGTATTTTTAGGTACAACTTCTTCTGTTACTTCATAAGCTCCTACAAGTGTACACACAGCTTCTTCTAAGCGGCGATCATCATTGTAGTAAATTGTAGCCACTGGTTCTTCTTTAGAAACTTTATCTCCAATTTTCTTATGGATAATAAGCCCTACACCTAAATCAATGCTACTTTCTTTTGTTTCACGACCAGCACCTAATAATAATGCACTCTTACCAACTTCTTCTGCATCAATTGCTTTTACATAACCTACTTCATTTAAATAAATAGGTCTTGTATGTGCTGCACCTGGTAATAAACTGTAGTCATCAATAGCTGCTATATTGCCACCTTGTAAACCAATCCACTCTTTAAGTTTTTCAACAGCTTTACCATTTGCAAACATTTCTTTAATTTGCATTTCAGCCGCTTCAATTGTGTCGCATACTTTAGCAAGTACAAGCATTCTACTACCTAAAGCAATTGTTAATGCTGTTAAGTCTTCTGGACCATTACCTTTAAGTGTTTCAATAGCTTCAATAATTTCTAAAGCATTCCCTACAGCGAATCCAAGAGGTTGACTCATATCCGATACAACGGCTACTGTATTTCTGCCTACATGTTTACCGATATCTACCATAGCTCTTCCAAGTGCTCTTGCATCATCTAAGTTCTTCATAAATGCACCACTACCACATTTTACGTCTAATACGATAGATTCTGCACCTGATGCAATTTTCT
>CALGWE010000044.1:0-1187 GCA_937935915.1 uncultured Clostridia bacterium | reverse complement strand
TGTTGAACGAATAGGCTCATCACCAAATCTTAAGTGTGACATTGTAATCCCACCTGATTTTTTTGAATCGTATGCAAAGTAAGCTTGTACATATTTTTCTGTGTGCTCACCAATGATTTTGATAGCTTGTTTGTTAGCTCCTACTGTTCCATCTGAACCAAGTCCCCAGAATTTACATCTTACTGTACCTGCATCTGATACGCGAAGTTCATCATTTACTGGAAGTGATGTATAAGTTACATCATCTTCAATCCCTACTGTGAATTGATTTTTAGCTTCTGCTGATTTTAAGTTATCAAATACAGCTTTAATATGTGTAGGTGTTACGTCTTTTGAACCAAGACCATAACGTCCACCAATGATTTCTGGTGCATTTTCAGTGTTAAAGAATGCTGAACGTACGTCTAAGTATAAAGGTTCTCCAATGCTACCTGGTTCTTTTGTACGATCAAGTACAGCTACTTTTTGTACTGTTTTTGGCATAGCTGCTAAGAAGTGTTCTGTGCTAAATGGACGATATAAATGAACTTTTACAAGACCATATTTTTCGCCTTGTGCATTAAGGGCATCAATTGTTTCTTCAATTGTCTCTGTTACAGAACCCATTGCAATAATCACATGTGTTGCATCTTCTGCACCATAGTAATTAAATAAACCATAGTTTCTACCTGTAAGTGCATTCATTTTTTGCATATATTCTTCTACGATTGGCACAATATTGTTATAGAATTTGTTACTTGCTTCTCTTGTTTGGAAGTAAATATCTGTATTTTGAGCTGTTCCTCTTGTTACAGGACGGTTTGGTGAAAGTGCTCTTCCTCTAAATTCTGCAAGAGCTTCCTGATCTATAAGTGAGGCATAGTCACTATATTCAAGCACTTCCACTTTTTGAATTTCATGTGATGTTCTAAATCCATCAAAGAAGTGAATAAATGGAAGTCTTCCTTTAATTGCTGCAAGGTGTGCTACTGGTGCAAGGTCAGCTACTTCTTGAACTGAACCAGACACTAACATCACGCAACCTGATTGTCTTGCTGCCATAACGTCTTGGTGATCTCCGAAGATTGATAAAGCTTGCGCTGCAAGAGCACGTGCACTTACATGGAATACTCCTGGTAATAATTCACCAGCTACTTTATACATATTAGGAATCATAAGTAAGAGCCCTTGTGAAGCTGTAAAAGTAG
>CALGWE010000043.1:0-2660 GCA_937935915.1 uncultured Clostridia bacterium | reverse complement strand
TATAGCCTTATTCTAAATTTTTATAAAAAACCAACAACTAAAAATAAAAATCTCATGTTTTTATGGTCAAAAACATAAGATTCTTATTACTGATATCTTTAATTTATTTTTTCTTTTAGGTACTACTATAATATTGATAAAATAAACTGCTTAGCTGTACGCCCTGAACGTCCACCATGTAAGAGTTCCCATTGAATAGCTTTCTCACGTAAAGTATTCTCATCCAATGTCACTTTATAATGTTTCGCAATGGCATAAACCATCTCTAAATATAAATTTTGATTAGGTGATGTAAAGGTTAATGAGAGACCAAAGCGATCTGCAAGAGAGAGTTTTTCTTGTCTTGTATCTGAAATATTAATTTCTTGGCCTTGACGATCATCCCAAGTTTCTTTAACTAGATGACGTCTATTAGATGTGGCATAAATGAGAACATTCTTAGGACGTACTTCAATACCACCTTCAATTAATGCTTTCATATATTTATATTCCACTTCAAATTCTTCGAAAGAAAGGTCATCTAAGAATAATATGAATTTTAATCCACGCTCTCTTAAAGTATGTAAAATACGGTTAAAGTATTTAAAATCTGCTTTTGATAACTCTACAACACGTAATCCTTCTTCACAATAGGCATTTAAGGTTGCTTTTACTGAAGAAGATTTACCTGTCCCACGATCCCCAAAGAGTAATGCATTATTTGATTCTTTACCTTGTAAAAAAGCTTCTGTATTTTTAATTAAAGCATTTTTTTGATAGTCACAACCAATTAACTGTTCAAAAGTAATAGGGTCACATTCTCCAATGCCTACAAGTCCAAGTTTTTCATCCCATTTAAACGCTTTATATCCGTTCATAATTCCAGCACCAAAGCGTTTATAATATCCTACTAAGTAATCTACAACTTCCTGAGCTGATGCGGCCTTATCAAGTGTGTCATATAATGGATTTAAAAAATTAGGCGCTCCTTTTTCTAAAACGACTGTAAAAGGTGATTCCTTCCACAACTCTAGTACCTTCTTAAGATCTTCAAGAGCTAAGGTGCGAAGCGCCTTATCTACATTTTCTCCTTCTCGTTCGCAACTTACTGAAAAAGCATTTTCATCACGTGCCACAAGATACGTGAGATACATTCTAAATAAATCTTGCTTTAATCCTGCTTTTATCCCTACTTCCAATAATTCACTTAATATCTCATTGTATAATTTTTCTCTTGCATCATCTGTTATACATTCTTTTAAAGCATATACCCCATTTAAAATTTTGTTTTCATTAAAACTTCGGTAAAATACAAATGACATATGTTTTCCCTCCTGTTGTCTTTATATAGGGAATATTATAATTCATTTTGTATTTTTTTCAATTATTAATTATATTCTTGTACTTTATTC
The DNA here is from genome assembly GCA_937935915.1 of uncultured Clostridia bacterium. GTDB lineage: Bacteria > Bacillota > Clostridia > Lachnospirales > Cellulosilyticaceae > Cellulosilyticum. The sequence goes on along the minus strand of CALGWE010000043.1, from coordinate 1,269 downwards.
TAACGAATCCACACTGCTGTGCCTATAGGAATATGCTTATATAACCATGCACTATCTTTTTCAGAAAGTCTAATACAGCCATGAGACACTTTACGTCCTAAATCATATTGACCTGACTTAATATAGGTCCCTGTTTTATCAAACAAAATAGAATGATACATATAGCTTGAAAAGAATACAAGTGCATTTTTACAACGGAAATTTTTATCCACCCCAAAATAAGGCATACTATATTCGACTTTAAAGAGTCCTGTGGGGGTTGCATTATTCACTTTGCCTGTAGAACATACAAAGGTCTTTTCTAAATGCCACTGTCCATCCACATTTTTTAAAACATGGGTACGTTGTCTATAAAGGTCTGTCCAAATTAAATACTCTGTATCACTTTTTATTTCATTTAAATTCACAAAATCCTCTACATCCTTTGCTTTTACCTTAGGATTTAAACTACCTGGGTCCCCTTCAATATGAATACTATTCCATGGAACACGGACTTTCTTACCAGACTTATCTTTTACAATATAATAATACGTTTTCTCAGAACGCCATATTTCTACTTGTTCTTTGGCTTTTAAATCTCCTACGTTATAACGCATTGTGCCCATTACTTTAAAAGCAGGAAAGAGATTAGTAAGGTATTCTCTACGCTTTTCATTTTCATATCTTTTTAATAAAAAGTCATTTTTTTGTCCATAAAGCTGTCCACTACGCCCATTTTCATTAAGTCCCTTAGCATACTTTTCACGTGACTGGCCTGGCTCTAAATAAACGCCTAACTCATACTGGTCTACTAGATTCTTACCGTCCCAAAAAACATGTAACAAATCTACTGAAAGATTCATTTGAGAAGTATTTCTAATCTCCGTTTCATCAATACTTACAAAATGATTCATCTTTAGCCAACTATGTCTAATGACAAAAGCACCTTGATGGACATCAAATTGCCATAACACCTTAAGGGCATCTAATGGAATCAAAATCTGCCCATCTACTTCAATGGCATAAGTACGTAATGGTCCAATATAAATGATTTGATTACTTAAGCTAACAGGTTTGTCCTTAAGTGGCAAAGTGGCTACTGCTTCTGTATCCACGGATTCGCCATAATTAAAATAGATTACTTCATTTACCACCTGTTTATTTAAGCCCATCTTTTCTAGATACATTAGTGGAATATATTTCTCTTCATTTATTTGATAAAGCGGATAAATGTTCCCCCCAATAATGCAAATATTATAATCTTCTTCCAAGACTCCTACATAGATTTTA
>CALGWE010000042.1:0-1406 GCA_937935915.1 uncultured Clostridia bacterium | reverse complement strand
CAACTTAACGAAAATGAAACATATGATTCGCTTGGCTGGGGAACGTGGGACACAAATGCTCGTTTTCCCTGAATTAGCTCTTACAGGTTATTCAGATCAGACTCATGAAAATGGTCAGATTTTAAATGTCTTATCTAAGACTTCTAAAATGCACTATAAGCTAGCTGAGCCTTTTCCAAGTAAAGATATCCATGCAGCTTCTAATGAGATTGCCACCCTTTGTAAAAAGTATAATATGTATGTGATTTATGGCTTTGCTGAGCAAGATAAGGATAATCCCCTTACCCTGTATAATTCAGCCGCCGTCATTGGCCCTGATGGCCCTATTGGCAGCTATCATAAAATTCATCCTAATGGCAATGAAGGAGATTGGTGCACCATGGGCACAGAACCTTTTACCTTTGATTCGCCGTGGGGCCCTATTGGCATTAGCATTTGCTATGATACATATGGCTATCCAGAACTCGCCAGCTACTATGCCGCGAAAGGCTGTAAGCTCATTCTCAATCCTACTGCTAGTTCTAAAACTTATGACTATCGTACAAATAATCCTAATAAATGGGGTTGGTACTATAAAACTCGCTTACATGGTTTAAGTTCTTTTAAAAATATTTATATTGCCAGCAGCAATTTAACAGGGGAAGAAATCCCTACTGCTGATGCGACTATCGTCCCTATTGAATTTCCTGGAGGCAGTATGATTATCGGGCCTAATAATGTGGAACTAGGGGTTAATCTTTTAAATCCCCTGGAACATGCCAGCATCTTTACCAAGTCAGAAGGCATCTTCTTAGGTGATATTGACTTTAATACGCTTCCTTATATGGATTCCACCATCACCTATAAGCCTGAGCTTTATGCCACTTGGTATGATACTTTAGCCCATGCAGACCTTCCCACTACTTCTGCCGAAAGCTTAAACTTAGCCGTGGCCAATTTCTCTCCTTTATACTACATTGTATGTTCTTCATATACTACATTGTATACACTCATCCTACTAGTCATGATAAAAATATTCAATAAAACCTTCTCTTAAATTACGGAAGGTGTAGCTAGGGTATGCCACTACTCCCACATCCTTAAAGTAATCTTTCTTCACTTTTGTTCGCCCGGCAGGTTATCCAAAAAGAATGCGGGAGTAGACGATGATACTAATCTACCTCTGGAGTAATTTGATGATGTGCTTAGTGAAGAGAATGAAAGAGGTTTTAGGCGAACTGTTTGAGCAGTGCACGCTTTATCGCACTGCGAGTTTTCGCCGTTTCTTTCATTCTCAAACTTAGCACATCACAAATTACGGAAGGTGTAGTTAGTATCAGCGACTACTCCCGCTAACCTTTTTGTATTCACTTCATCCATTAAGCATCATGATAAAACATTCATTAAATACAACTTTAAAGTAATCT
>CALGWE010000041.1:0-5750 GCA_937935915.1 uncultured Clostridia bacterium | reverse complement strand
CTTTCATTCTTTAAAGATGACAAGCTTATTCTTCGTGAATATTTCCGTTCTTATGATGGAACGATTTCTAAAGGAAGCCGTTGCTTAAAAATTGTAAGTAGAGATTGGAAAGGTGTCATTGGTGGCAGTGATTATACATTAAATCTTAAATTTGATAGTAATGATGGGGAAAAAATATTTGGTATGGGACAATACCAACAGCCTTATATGGATTTAAAAGGAAGTGTACTTGAACTTGCACAACGTAACTCACAAATTTCTGTACCATTTTACATGTCTTCTTTAGGTTATGGGATGCTTTGGAATAACCCAGCAGTAGGTCGCGTGACTTTTGCAAATAACTATACAGAATGGATTGCGCAGTCTACGAAAGAAATGGATTACTGGATTACAGTAGGGGATACACCTAAAGCAATAATGGCATCTTATACAAATGCAACAGGGCATGCGCCTATGTTCCCAGAAGATTTAATGGGACTTTGGCAATGTAAATTACGTTATCGTACACAAGATGAAGTGCTTACAGTTGCCCGCCAGTATCAAAAAGAAGGCATTAAAATTGACCAAATCGTAATCGATTTCTTCCACTGGACAGTACAAGGGGATTGGAAATTTGATAAGAAATATTGGCCAGACCCTAAGGCGATGGTAGATGAGTTACATGCAATGGGCATTAAAGTCATTGTATCTGTATGGCCATCTGTAGACCGTAGAAGTGAAAACTTCTATCCAATGGCAGAAAGAGGTCTTCTAATTAGAACTGAACGTGGGGCTATGCAAACTTATGATTATCAAGGAGATTGTGTAGAAATTGACCCATTTAATCCTGAGGCAAGAGAGTATGTATGGGAAGTTTGTAAGAAAAACTACTATGATTTAGGCATAGATGCGTTCTGGTTAGATAATTCAGAGCCTGATTATGGGGTGTATGATTTTGACAACTATCGTTATTATGCAGGGCCAGCACTTCAGGTAAGTAATATGTATCCTCAAATGTATAGCCGTATTTTTTATGATAAGATGAGCCAAATAGGTGATGGCAATGTTGTTAATTTATTACGTTGTGCATGGGCTGGCAGCCAAAAATATGGCAATGTAGTTTGGTCTGGAGATGTGCCAAGTACATTTGAAGCCTTTAGAGATCAATTACAATGTGGTTTAAATATGGGACTTGCAGGTATTCCATGGTGGACAACAGATATTGGTGGTTTTATGACGGATGATGTAAATGATCCTGACTTTAGACAATTACTCATACGTTGGTATCAATTTGCAGTATATTCTGCAGTACTTCGTATGCATGGAGATCGTGGACCATACAATATCCCAGCTCTTGATGATAGAGACTTTGGTGGAGGCTATTTACATACAGGACAACCAAATGAACTTTGGAGCTACGGCGAAGATAACTATCGTATCATGAAAAAGTATTATGATATCCGTATTGCAATGCATGATTACATTAAAGATTTATATCAGGAAGCACATGAAAATGGTTCACCACTTATTCGTACCATGTTCTATGAATTCCCAGAAGACAAAAAATGCTGGGAACTCACAGATCAGTACATGTTTGGTAGTGAATACTTAGTAGCGCCTATTCTTCATCTGAATGAGTTTGGAAGAGATGTTTATTTACCAGCAGGTAAATGGGTACTTACTTCTGATCAAACAGTATTTGAAGGAGAACAAGTGGTACATGTCAAAGCACCTATTGACTATATGCCAGTATTTAAAAAGATGCTTTAGAAGCACATTAAAAAGCTGCCTATGGAGAAAAAACATAGGCAGCTTTTTTAATGTGGAAGGTAAAGATGATTGTACATAGGAAATGTAAATATTATAATATAAATATTGTAGAATAGTTTGACAAAATTAAACTCGCTGAGTGAGTAGAAAAAGGGGTAGAGTATGCAATATAAGATTAACCATGGCTGTGTAGCATTTGCTGCAGATGTCATATTACAAGATATTAATTTTGAAATAAGAGATACAGAGAAGATTGCAGTAGTAGGAAGAAATGGTTGTGGGAAAACTACATTACTTAAGCTTATTTCAGGGGAAGTAGATTTAACAAAAAGAGATAGTGATGAGGATATTTTCATTGCTAAATCAGGTAATCCAACTATTGGTTATTTAAAACAAATGACTTTTGAAGATATGCATTTATCTATGGAAAAGGAGATTCGTAAGGTCTTTAGGCCTTATGAAGAGATGCAAAAGGAGCTGGAACAAAAGCGTCAAAAAATGGAAGAAGACCCTAGTGAACAAAATATTTTAGCTTATACCAAAATGGAAGAGCATTTCACAGATATTGGGGGCTATTATTACGAAAAAGAATATGAAACCATGATTCGTCAATTTGGTTTTTCACAGGAGGATAAGTTAAAACCTTTAAGTGCTTTTTCAGGGGGGCAACAAACTAAGATTGCCTTTATTAAAATGTTACTTGAAAAGCCGGATATATTACTTTTAGATGAACCAACTAACCACTTAGATATTGAAACAATCAAGTGGTTAGAAAATTATTTGAAAGGCTATAAAAGAGCAGTAGTCATCGTATCCCACGATAGAATGTTCTTAGATAATATTGTAGATGTGGTTTATGAAATCGAGTATGGTAAGACTAAACGATATAAAGGGAATTATTCTGCATTTATGGAGCAGAAGAGAAAAAATTGGGATAAACAAGCCAAAGACTATGAATTACAGCAAAAGGAAATTGCTAGACTTCAAGCTATTGTAGATAAGTTCAAACATCATCCAACGAAAGTTTCTATGGCACGTTCTAAGATGAAACAAATCGAGCATATGGAACTTGTTGCGCCACCGGAACGTTATGATAATAGGACTTTCCATGCGCACTTTAATCCTGAAGTAGAAACAGGTAAAGAAGTACTCACCGTGAAAGATTTAGCTATTGGTTATGAAGCAGGCAATGTGCTTTCTACAGTGAATATGCGTTTAGAAAAGGGCCAAAAGATAGGAATTATAGGTGGCAATGGCCTTGGTAAATCAACTTTCTTAAAAACAGTCACAGAGAAATTACCAGCTTTAAGCGGCGAATATCAGTATGGGATTCGTGTAAAAATAGGTTACTTTGATCAACAAATGGCACAATATACTAGTGAAAAACAGGTTATTGATGATTACTGGGACGAGTTCCCTCAAATGACACAAACAGAAGTGAGAAGTGCATTAGGCGCCTTCCTCTTTACAGGGGATGACGTCTTTAAGAAGGTTAGCATGCTATCTGGTGGAGAAAGAGTCCGTTTAGCACTTTGTAAAATCCTTACAACGAAGCCTAATTTTTTAATATTAGATGAGCCGACTAATCATATGGATATTATAGGTAAAGAAACATTAGAGCAAATGCTTAAAGATTATACAGGCACTGTTTTATTTGTGTCTCATGACCGTTACTTTATTAAACAAATCTCAAATAAGCTTTTAGTTTTTGAGCCAAATCGTCAAACAGACTTTTATGAATATGGCTATGAAGAGTATTTAGAGAAAAAGGCAAGAGAACTAGAAAATGAAGGACAAGACATTAAGAAAACAGTAACAGGTACGCCGCTACCTATGGCTAAAGCAGTTAATAAACCAGTTATGAGTCAAAATAATAACCCAGGTAAAGAACGTGCTAAGCTGGAAAGAAAGGTTAAAAGAGCAGAAGAAAGTGTGGTAAACTGTGAGGCAGAAATCGATGTATTAAAAGAAGAATTAATGCATCCAGAAAATGCTTCTAACTATGCAAAGCTTGGAGAAATTCAAGACAAGATTGATGAAAAGGAAGAAGAACTATTTATGCTTATGGAAGAATGGGAAAACTGCCAACATATACTAGAAGCATATGATAAAGAGATGAATAGTTAAAAATATATTAACGAAGTAAGTAAAGATAAATAGTTATATATAAGGAGTTGCCTATAAGTTTTAAGGGCAGCTCTTTTAGTATATGTAAAGGGGAAGGTGAACTGTATTAAACGGATATATAGGACAAGTGAGGTTGCACAAATGATGCACATTCATCCTAATACGGTAAGAATGTATGAGGAACTAGGATTTATTGCAAAGCCTTTACGAGAAGAAAATGGGTATCGTATATTTACAGATTTACATATTGCCCAATTTCAAGTGGCGAGAAGAGCTTTTCAAATAGAGGTAATTCAAAATGGATTACGTAAGAAAGCTATTGAAATTGTAAGATTAACGGCCAATTGCCTTTTTGAAGAAGCCATTAAAGGCGCTAAGGAGTATATAGAACTCACTATGAAAGAAATCGCACATGCCAAGGAAGCAGTAGATATAGTAAATAGGTTATTACAAAGCCAGCAGCAAGAAGATGAAATATATTTAAAACGCAAGGAAGCCTCGCAGTTATTAGAGATAACAATGGATACCCTACGGAATTGGGAAATGAATGGGCTTTTAAAAGTAAAAAGAGAGGCAAATGGTTATCGTGTTTATACCCAATCAGATATTAATAGGCTTAAGATTATTCGTGTACTAAGGTGCGCCAATTATTCTTTAGCAGCAATTTTAAGGATGTTAAATAAAATGGATTTAGATAGTCATACAGATATTCAAGATGCTTTAGATACACCGGATGAAGCAGAAGAAATTATTTCTGTATGTGATCAGCTCATTAGTTCATTAAATTTTGCAAAGGATAATATGATGAATATTAAAAATCAGCTTATTGAAATGAAAGAAAAATATTAAACCCTCCACTATAACACCAGACTTTTGTTTGGTGTTATTCTTTTTGCAGGCTTTGATTTACAAAGATAGTAGCATTAAAGGAGGGAAAATAAGTGGAAGAAGTGATTTGTGTATCCAATCTTTCTAAATCTTATAGTGGTAAAGAGGTATTACATGCATTTGATTTACATGTGAATAAAGGAGAGGTAGTAGGACTTTTAGGGCCAAATGGTGCAGGAAAAAGCACATGTATAGAATGTATGTTAGGCACAAGAAAAAAGGACTTTGGAGAAATAAGCATTTTAGGATTAAATCCAACTAAAGAAAGAAAAAGGTTATTTCAAAGAGTAGGTGTACAATTTCAAGAAAGCAATTATCAAAGAGAGATAAAAGTAAGGGAATTATGTGAAGAAACAGCCGCATTATATAACCAGCCCGAAAATTGGCAGCAATTACTTACAAGGTTTGGCATAGAGGAACATATAGAAAAGCAGGTGAAGGACTTATCCGGTGGACAAAGACAAAGATTATTTATTGTTTTAGCACTCATACCAAAGCCAGAAGTTATTTTTATGGATGAACTAACAACAGAACTGGATGTTAAAGCTAGACGAGAGGTGTGGCATATATTAAAGCTACTTAAAAAAGAGGGAATGACAATGCTGTTAACTTCTCATTTTATGGATGAAGTAGAGGCCTTATGTGATGTGATTCTTATATTAAAAGATGGCAAAGTTATATTCCAAGGAACGGTGCAGGAAGCTATAAAAAATAGTCCTTATGAAAAGTTTGAAGAAGCTTATTTATGGTGTGTGGGAGAAGAAATAAAGGAGGAAAGTGATGAAAACATTTTTTAAGATGCTTAAGGTAGAAGGAAAGCTCTCTATAAGAGATATGAATATGATCATATTTGCAATTATAATGCCACTTATTGTACTTGTGGTATTGGGAATTATTTATGGTAATAAGCCTGCTGCTGAAGGGGCAAATTATACATTCCTAGAACAATCCTTTGGAGCCATATGCAGCATTGCTATATGTGCAGG
>CALGWE010000040.1:0-1225 GCA_937935915.1 uncultured Clostridia bacterium | reverse complement strand
CCAACAACAGTTATATTAAGCGTGCAGCAGAGGGCACATCGAAACTGCCTGGGGTTGTGACACAGATTTCAAATAAAGGGAACATTAAAGACATCGATACAGTGACGAGAGCCACCTGCTCATCGAATGCCATTATTGAAGGGTGTCAGAAAGCATTGGATGCTGCCAGACGAACACCAGAAGAAACAAAGCCAGAACAAACAGAGCCAAGTAAAGCTGCAATGAGTGCTAAAATAACATCAGATTGGGGAAGTGGTGCAGTAGCAGACTTTACAGTAACCAATACAACAGGTAAAGATTTAAACAATTGGACATGTACATTTACAACAAATCGTAAAATTACATCTATATGGAATGCTACAATTGTAGCAGAAGAAGGAAATACATATACGATTACAGGTCCTAGCTGGCAAGCAAATTTAGGTGCAGGTCAAAGCTATACATTCGGCTGTCAATTAGGAAGCGGCACAGGGGAAATAATTGTAGAAAATGTAGTGCTTAAATAATAGGATTCTCATAAATAAATTAATAAATAAATTAATTAATTTATTAAAAGTAGCATAACGCAAAAAGTTAAGAGCTTTCAAGGTCTTAAAACTATGCGTTATGCTATTTTTGTTTTTATCAATAATTAAAAATAACTATTGAATAAATTTCCACCAATGATATAATGTGAGATAAAGATTTAATATTCAAAATATTTGTTAATATAATTAAATATTTTGGATGACGTATTTTGCTAGGGGGAAATAATTATGCAATATAAAGAGATAAAAACCATTTACGATTTAGTAAAATGTGCTGGGGAAGAACATAAAAATAGAGTATTTCTAAGATATGAAGTAAATGATGAAATAATAGATGTAACATATGGGCAATTCGTAAATAACTGTAAAGCATTAGCTGCTTGGCTCAAGGATGAAAATCGGTTAATGGGTCATAAGGTCAATGTGGCGCTTTTAGGAAGTAGTAGTGAAGCGTATTTAACAGCACTTCTAGGTGGTATGAGTAGTGGGAATATCGTTATTCCTTTAGATACACAAGTCAATGTAGATACATTAAGTGATGCATTAAACCGTGCTGATGCAGAAATCTTGTTTTATGATTGGGAACATGCTGCTTTAGTTGAGGGGATTAAAGAAGTGTGTCCTAAAATTAAAAAGTACATTTCTTTGCAACATGGTAAACATGTACCTTGCTTAGAGCAAGTTTTAAATTTATATGC
>CALGWE010000039.1:0-3002 GCA_937935915.1 uncultured Clostridia bacterium | reverse complement strand
GAGATGGGAGAGACTATATGAGATTTAGTAATGGGTGTTGGCTTAATAAAGATGGTATTATGAGTTTTAGTCCACAAGAAGTGTATAGTATTAAAGAAAAGAATGGTGCATTAGAGCTTTATGTGCCATGTAAAAAAATTAATCATCGTGGAGATACATTAGGAGGTCCAGTACTTACCTATACTATTTCAGCGCCTATGAAAGATGTATTTAAAGTATCCATGGTACATTATAAAGGTATGAAGGATTTAGGACCTCACTATGAGATTTTAAAAGATGATACATTACCACTTACATATGAAAAAAAAGATGGTGTATTAACGATTAAAAATGGTGAAATGCGTATTGTAATTAGCGAAGAAAATGGTTTCCATATAGATTTCTATAGAGGGAAGAAGAAGCTTACAACAAGTGGTTTCAGAAGCACAGCGTATATTACACCAGCTACGGGTGAGTTTTTAAATGATGATTTAAGTAAGTGTTATATGAGAGAACAATTAGGCTTATCAGTAGGAGAACTTGTTTATGGACTGGGTGAACGTTTTACACCATTTATTAAAAATGGACAAACAGTAGAAACATGGAATGAAGATGGTGGGACAAGCACAGATCAATCTTATAAAACAGTACCATTTTATATTACAAACAGAGACTATGGGGTATTTGTCAATCATCCAGAAAAAGTTTCTTTTGAAGTAGGTTCAGAAAAGGTAACTAAGGTTCAATTTAGTGTGCCAGGAGAAAAACTTGAATACTTTATTATTGGTGGAGAAAGTATGAAAGAAGTCCTTGAAAATTATACAAGTCTTACAGGCAAACCGGCTCTTCCACCAGCTTGGTCATTTGGCCTTTGGCTTACCACATCATTTACTACAAACTATGATGAAGCTACAGTTATGAGTTTCGTAGATGGTATGGCTCAGCGTGATATACCACTTCAAGTATTTCACTTTGATTGTTTCTGGATGAAAGGCTTTAACTGGTGTGACTTTACTTGGGATGATGAAGTATTCCCAGACCCAGTGGGAATGCTCAAACGTATGCATGAAAAAGGACTTAAAATCTGTGTATGGATTAATCCATATATTGCAGAGGCTTCTAGTTTATTTGATGAAGCAGCAGAAAAAGGCTATTTAGTAAAACGCAAAGATGGCAGTGTATGGCAATGGGATATGTGGCAACCAGGTATGGGATATGTAGATTTTACAAACCCAGAAGCTTGTAGTTGGTTTGCGAGTAAATTAGAAGCTCTTTTAGATATGGGTGTAGACTGCTTTAAAACAGATTTTGGTGAGAGAATTCCAACTAAAGATGTAGCCTATTATGATGGTAGCGATTCGATGAAAATGCATAATTACTATACATTCCTTTATAACAAGGTTGTGTTTGATTTATTAAAACGCAAAAAAGGTGAAAAGGAAGCTGTATTATTTGCACGTTCTGCAACAGCAGGTGGACAACAATTCCCTGTACACTGGGGTGGAGATTGCAGCGCAGACTTTGAATCTATGGCAGAAAGTTTACGTGGAGGACTTTCACTTTGTCTTTCAGGGTTTGGCTTCTGGAGCCATGATATGGGTGGTTTCGAAAGTACAGCCACAGCAGATGTGTATAAGAGATGGGCAGCCTTTGGACTTCTATCTTCTCATAGCCGTTTACATGGTAGTACATCTTATCGTGTGCCTTGGCTTTATGATGAAGAATCGGTGGATGTTGTACGTTACTTCACCAAACTTAAATGTAGTTTAATGCCATATTTATTTAAACAAGCTTCTAATACAGCTAAAACTGGGATTTCTACAATGCGTGCTATGGTTGTAGAATTTGAAAAAGACCCAGCATGTGCTTATCTTGATAAACAATATATGCTTGGAGATAATATGCTAGTAGCACCAATCTTCAATGAAGAAGGCGTTGCACAATATTACTTACCAGCAGGTAAATGGACTAAATTCTTAACAGGGGAAGTTGTAGAAGGTGGCAAATGGTATACAGAAAAGCATGATTATTTAAGTGTGCCACTTCTTGTAAGAGAAAATAGTATTATCCCAATTGGTAAAGTAGACAACCTGGCAGAATATGATTATAGAGATGGTGTAAATCTTGCCATATATGAACTTCAGGAAGGTAAGGTGGCGGCAGCTGAGGTTATTAATATGAACGAAGAAAAAGAACTCACTGTCTCTGCTGTCAAAATTGCTGATAAGGTAGCTATCTCAATAGAAGGTAATGATAAACCTTGGACAATAGTTCTTAAAAATGTAGATAACGTAAAAGAAGTACAAGGCGGAAGCTTTGAAGTGAAAGAAGACGGGGTACATATTACACCTGATGTAGGAAGCAAGAGTTTAACTTGTTACTTACGATAAACCTATATAATTTGATAAGGCACATGGGAATATTCCGTGTGCCTTTATTATTTTTAAATATTACAAATTTAAATAATAAATGCAACAAAATAACATCTTGGATAAGAATTCTAAGGAGAATATTATGCAAATTAAAAATACGTTATTTGACAGCCTAAAAAATTTAAAGGTAAAAAATCAACTTATAGGCATGTATATTGTAGTTGTTATTATTCCTGTACTTATTTTAGGAAGCTTTTTAACGAGACGCATGTGTGCCATGGTTATCGATCGTGCAATTAATGAGGCAAGTATTAATACAGAACGTATTAAAGAACGTATCAATGAAACTATAAAAATTGCCAGTAATGTAGCAGATCGCATTTATGTAGATGACAAGGTAAGGAGTATTTTGACTACCAAATTTGAAAGTTGGGGCGCAGTGGTAGCAACATATAATGAGGAGACAACTATTGAGGAATGTTTAAAGAATTACAGTGAGATTCAGAGTATTAAAATCTATGGCACCAATGAAACCCTACTTAGTAGTGCCAATTTTACATATGCTACAGAAGAAATTAGAAAAAGTGATTGGTATCAAAGGGCAGCAATAAGAGAAGATCGCCTAGAATGGGAATACAAATATGATGAGGT
>CALGWE010000038.1:0-1734 GCA_937935915.1 uncultured Clostridia bacterium | reverse complement strand
TTCTTTATTCTTTTTCTTTTTAGTTATGTAGAACTTATTTCCGCTAGACAGTCCTTGGTATTATTAAGATGCGTGATTCTATTTATAGCATGTATGGTGGGATTTCGTTATAATATAGGGGCTGATTGGGAGACATATGTAATTATTTACAACAGGCAGATTCCGTCGCTTCTAGATCCAGAATATAGAATTCTCATGGAACCTCTTTTTTGGATTTTAGGGAGTTTATGTAAAACTCTAGGTTTAAGTTATGCGTGTTTTTTTATAATATTGTCATTGATATCGTTTGTCGTATTATTTATAGTTATTAGACGAATTGGATGTGGATATATTTATTTGCCAATTCTTTTATATTTTTGTTTGTTTTTCTGTCAGTTCCAGCTAAATATAGTTCGCCACGGGATTATGGCTTCATTTGTGTGGCTAGCTTTTTCATATATAAAGGAATGTTCTTTGAAGAAGTTTGTTTTTTTTCTTTTGATAGAATATAATTTACTTAATAATTATTATCATCAAAGAGGTGACTTATGTTAGAATTAACAGCTATTCTTAAAGCACATCAGCTCAAAGTTACGCCTCAACGTCTTTCTATTTTTAAAATGCTTCGTAACACAAAGGTTCACCCGAGTGCTGAAACAATTTATAATAGTTTACGTGAAGAGCATCCAACAATGAGCCTTGCAACAGTTTATAAAACTTTAGATTCATTTGTTCAACATGGACTGATCCAACAACTTAACTTAGGTGAAGATAGCTATCGCTATGATGCAGATATCAAGCCTCACCTTCACATTCAGTGTGTACACTGTAAAGAAGTTGTAGACATGCCATTACCAACTCATGTAACTTCACTTAGACAAGAAGTAGAGACTACAAGTGGCTTTAAACTTACAGGCGAACAACTATATTTTTATGGCCTTTGCCCAAAATGCCAAGAAACTGAGGCATAAAAAAAAGAAGGAAGTACAACCTTATAGTACCTCCTTCTTTTTTCGTTCTTTCTAAGTTGTTCAAAAGGTAAGTGGGAGTCAGTGTCCCTACTAATCTACCTATGAAGTAATTTATTGATAGTCTTAGTAAAGATAATCAATGTGCTTTTAGGCTGAGTGTCTGAGCGAACGCAGCGAGCGAGTTTTCAGCCGTTACATTGATTATCGAGCTTAGACTATCATAAATTACGGAAGGTGTAGTTAGTAGGGGCACTGACTCCCACCCCCCTTTGTAACAACTTCTATATTCTCTTAGCTACAAATCTTGCGATACGTGTGAGTGCTTCTTTGAGTTCTTCAATAGAATAAGCGTATGAACATCTTATGAAGCCTTCACCTGATTTACCGAATGCACTTCCTGGTACAACGGCAACTTTTTCTTCTTGTAAAAGTGTTTTACAAAACTCTTCACTTGTCATTCCTGTTTTTTGAATGCTAGGGAATACATAGAAAGCACCTTCTGGTTCAAAACAATCTAATCCCATTTCACGGAATTTTTCAACCATGAAACGTCTTCTGTGGTCATAAGACTGCCTCATTTCCCTTACATCTTCATCCCCATTACGCATAGCTTCCACTGCTGCATATTGACTTGTTGTAGGTGCACACATAATTGCAAATTGATGCATCTTCGTCATTAGCCCAATAAGTGGTTCAGGTCCTAATGCATAACCTAAACGCCAACCTGTCATGGCATGGGATTTAGAAAGACCGTTAATGATAATTGCCTGACTCTCAACTTGGG
>CALGWE010000037.1:0-1113 GCA_937935915.1 uncultured Clostridia bacterium | reverse complement strand
CTTCTACTTCTGGCATTTGCCCAATAATGTCCTCAATATAAGCCTTTGACACTTCTTCCTCAAAGCCAAATCGCATCATGGTTTCACACATTGGATTTTGCAGGAATACGCAGTTAAATACATAAGCTTTCTCATGCGCCCCCTTGGTATATGCCTTACCAAACTGATGCCATTTCTCTAACATAATGGGCTTTTCCACTTCCCAAGGCAGGAAATCATAAATCTTATGTTGTAATAAGGCCTCAAATAATGGGCCAGTCTCTGTCAGACTTGCAAGGGGAATGAGATAGCCCCCTTGGAGGACTTCATATTCAGGAAGTAAATCCTGCCATGCTTTTGGTAATTGTGCCATTTCAGCTTGTGTCAGGTATGCATGAAATTCATAATCTGCAGGATGATTGCCACTGCCTTCATCTATACAAGCCCCTTGTAATAAATCAGCAATATATTTTGCGGTAGTGCTTTTTCCTGAACAAGGTAATCCCTCGACAATATATAATGATTTGCACATGCTTTTCCCCCTTATATCTCTAAAATCTTTTATACTTTAAATAACTTGGTATCCTATATAGTCATCAAAGAAAATTTATATTTTTTATAATTTTAACACAATTATTTCTTTCTTGCTTAAACCTATCACTTAATCTTAACGCTATAAAATAAAAAGCGTAGGTCCACAGGATTTCTCCGTTATACCTACGCTTTTATAAAACCTCTTATACATTATTTCACTTATTACTTTTCGCGCTTTTTATAAACTATAATCTCTGCTTCAGTCCCGCCTTCACCATATTCACAAACTAAAAGGTAATTTTCATCCGCAGTTATACCATAACATCTATTACTGTTTATTTTACAAAGTTGATTGCCTAAATAAATCTTTTCATCATCCCACATTTTAATAGATTGTCCACTTGGCAATGTGTATTCCAGATTGATGAAAGCCCCTTTTAGCTGATGAAGTGCTGTTACTTCTGGCATATCTGCAATGCCTAGTGCATTAAATTCTGCCATGATTTGTTTTTTGAGCTTGCAAGGCGTATCACCACATTGACTACAATTTTTATGCCCTTTCCCTAGACAACACTCTGCTACCATACATTCACTTTGAAA
>CALGWE010000036.1:0-1893 GCA_937935915.1 uncultured Clostridia bacterium | reverse complement strand
AGATTAAGAATAATAATAAAAACCTTAGTATATAAGAAAAATAAGGATGTTAAAAAGGAGAACTCACAAGCTTTTGCTTGGTGGGTTCTCCTTTTTGTAGTGTGGTTTCAATTTTTATAGGACTATTCTTCTACTTTTACTAAATGAATGAGTTTGCTGGTGAAGTCGCCGTGGATGTTTTGCATGAGTAGGCCGGCATACATGAGGGTGTCACCACTATAAATGATTTTGGTGTCTTCATCTTGATATTTAGCATTTGGTGCTAGACCTTTTAGGGTTAAGCGTGTGCTATGGCGATTTGGTCTGGCTAGGACTTGTACAAAGGTTACTAAGACTTCGCTCTTATCTTTTGCCACTACTGACCAAGCGTCTTCATAGTGATTGTCGCTATAATTCTTGAGACGATAGTAATCTCCTTGACGGATTAAATCATTGTACTTATGATATAAAGCCACTTGATTAGGGATTTGATTTCTATCTTCTTCTGGAATACGTGTCACATCTAATTCATAGCCAAATGTACCTGATAGTGCCACATGGCCTCTTGTTTGAAATGGTGTGCTACGTCCCACTGTATGATTTGGACAGTCACTGACATGGGCCCCTATACTAGATAATGGATATATCATGGCAGTACCTTGTTGAATTTCAAGTCTTTCAATGGCATCTGTATCATCTGAACACCAAATTTGTGGGCTATAGTAAAGCATCCCTGGATCAAAGCGTGCCCCGCCACCAGAGCAACCTTCTAATAAAAGGTCTGGGAAGTCTGTTGTTAAGCGTTCTAAAAGCTCATAAACAGCTAACATGTAGCGATGATAAATCTCACCTTTTTGCTCAGGTTTGAGTTTGCAGCTACCTACATCTGTAAGGGGTCTATTCATATCCCATTTCACATAAGCAATATTAGCACTTTGTAATATAGTCTTTAAACAGTTATACACATATTCTTTTACTTCATCTCTTGTTAAATCTAGTACATATTGATTCCGTGCAAGTCCTGCTACTCTGCCTTCTATTTGGAATGCCCAATCTGGATGTGCCTTATAAAGTTTAGAATCTGGTGAGATCATTTCAGGTTCAAACCATATACCAAATTTAAGACCTCGTTTATTGACTTCATCTACCAGATATTTAAGCCCGCCTTTAAGTTTTTCTTCATTGACGAACCAATCTCCTAATGAAGAGTTATCATCATTTCGGTGTCCAAACCATCCATCATCCATTACAAGCATTTCAATCCCCACTTTAGCGGCTTCGTCTGCAATGGCTAAAAGCTTGTCTGTATCAAAATCAAAGTAGGTCGCTTCCCAGTTATTAATTAAGATTGGGCGTTTACAATCTTTATAGTTACTGCGAATGAGGTGCTGACGGTATACATCATGGAAGGTGCGACTCATCTTACCGATTCCTTCATTGGAATAAACCATAACAACTTCTGGTGCCACAAAGGTCTCCCCACTTTTAAGGGCCCATCTAAAGTGCCAAGGATTAATGCCCATGACAAAACGTGTGGTATCAAATTGATTGCCTTCTGCTTGGGCCATAAAGTTACCCGAATAAACGAAGCTAAAGCCATACGCTTCACCCATATCTTCTGTTGTTTCTGGTTTTACAAGTGCCATAAACGGATGATTTTGATGACCTGATTCACCCCTTGTAGAAGAAACTTGATTTTTACCATAGCCTACTTTCTTACGCTGAATATGTCTTTCTCTCGCCCATGAACCATGTAATGTAATCATTTCAAAATCATTGGTATCAAAGTCTATGCAGCAAGACATGACTTTATCTAAATAAATCGTCTCACTACCTTCATTAGAGATGCGCACACTTCTTGTAATGGCATCTAACTTTTCAAATACACTATAGACTAAAACGACTTTCAGCTTT
>CALGWE010000035.1:0-1618 GCA_937935915.1 uncultured Clostridia bacterium | reverse complement strand
ACATAATTAAAGATTAACTAGCACATGTCGTTATACTTGTATATAAATATTAAGAGGATGCCCGCAAGGTTAATAGTAATTTTGCGGGCATCCTCTTTTGGTTTGGGATTTTTAATAGGTTTAGGAATGTTCTTTGCCTAAGCCTATAATGTGATGGAGTTTTTGAATGACTGGTCCTTCAGCAAGATAGTTTTCATGGGTAATATCTTTATAAATAAAAAGCTGAGCTTTATTATAGCAGTGGGCGACTTTTTCTTGTAAGGCGGCACTTAACGTACGATCAGAGTGGGAACCAATGACATAAACAGGACATTTAGTAGCTTTGGCATAGCTGACTACATCAATATTATTGGTAATAAGGCGAGCTACAGGACCCCAAAAGATTGGCAAGATTTTATTATATAAATCAGCTAAGTTTCTGTAAGCCGCAAGGAGAATAAGATTTTGACAAGGCCGTACACTTGCTAAATAAGCTGCCATACCACAGCCGTAGCTGTGACCAATTACAGAAACTTGACTTTCAGGATAATGGGCCTTGGCCCAATCATATAAATCCGTAACGGAGCGCTGCATAGTTTGTAAATTCATTTTGCCAAGGCTTTCTTGAGTGCCATAGTAATCTACAGAAAGGACAGGACAGTTATAATAGCCTCCAAATCGGCCAATGGTATTATAGGCAATATAATTCGAACCGCCCAGTAGAATAATCACCTTATTTGATTTTGTCTCTAAATGACAACCAGGTTGAATGGTAACGCGTGTGATTTGTTTAGCACGTTTATAAAAAGCGTAACTTATGAATTGTAGAACCAAGTTACAGCTAAATCCCATGAGACAAATAAGGGCAATAGCTTTAAAAACAATCTTTAAGGCTTGCAAGATGATACCTCCTTAGGAAATAAGAATATAGATATATTATAATATTACAGCAATAACATTTAAATACAAAAATTTTGATAATATATATAGACTTGTTGGAAAATTTGTGAAATAATAAAAGGTAAAAATTAAACATAGGGGGAAAATAGATGAGGGAAAGAGATTGCAATTTTACACGAGATCACAATTGGTTTCATTATCGTGTAGGGGCAATTATTATAGAAGGGGACTGCGTGCTGATGGCAGGCAATGAAAAGATGGATTATTTGTATTCTGTAGGTGGTGGTGTACATATGGGGGAAACAGCTGAGGAAGCCGTCATAAGAGAAGTTTATGAGGAAACAGGAATGCATTATGAGATTGAACGCTTAGTTTTTATTCACGAAAACTTTTTTCAAGATGCAGGCACTACTGAGGGAATGGCATGCCATGAGATTTCACTTTACTTTTTAATGAAGCCAAGAGGCAGCAAGGTGTTAAATAGTGAGAGTTATTGTACAGAAGGCAAGGAATTTATGCATTGGATTCCCCTTAAAGAACTTGCCAATTACAAAGCCTATCCGGACTTTTTTAAGGAGAAGCTTATGAACTTACCGACACATGTAGAACATATCATTACAAAAGATATTGACATGCATAACCAAAGTACAAACATGTTACAAAAAGCTATAGCAAGTACACCTTTGATTAGATTTTAATTATTTAAAATGAAATGAGAATATAGGTATATTATTTTGTA
>CALGWE010000034.1:0-2650 GCA_937935915.1 uncultured Clostridia bacterium | reverse complement strand
TCCTAAACCAATGACTAAGACACTTAATGCTGTACCTTCCTTTTTAGGTAATAAACTATGAATCGCCTGTGATAAAACATCTATGACTCTTTCATGCATAGGTGGATCATTTTCTTTAATGGATTTAGACTCAATGGTAATATAATCCCCTTTAGGTTTTCCCATGCTTTCTTCACCCGTTTCATCTAATACACGTACGCGGGTTATAGTAATCTTGCCATCTTCTAAACTTTTCGTGTCGACTTGTACACCTGGTATCTCATAATCCTCGTCTTTATCTAGCCTTAAAGCATCACTAATTTCAATGGCCAAATCTGTACGAGGATGAAAACTGTCATCTTTTATAACCTTATCCATAATTTCACTCCTTTTTATTCGAAAAAAAGCTTTACGAGAGCATTTAAATACATTATAATCATTTTTAGTTTCATGAACGGTTCTTAACTAGTTTGACCATTATTTTTTTGTGTATACATTGACTTTTTGAGAAAGATGTAATATAATGGGTACTGTTGAAACCGTTCATAATTCCCCAAACCGTGTCCAAGAATATGAATGGAGGTGCCACACAATGGCAAATATTAAATCAGCAAAAAAACGTATCTTAGTTATCGCAACTAAAACAGCACGTAACCGTGCAATCAACTCAGCAGTTAAAACTCAAATCAAAAAAGTTAGAGCAGCAGTAGAAGCTAAAGACTTAGCTGCAGCTAACGCAGCTTTAAAAGTAGCTGTAAAAGCTATCGATAAAGCTACAGCAAAAGGTGTTTTCCACAAGAAAACAGCTGCTCGTAAAAAATCTACTTTAGCTCGTTTAGTTAAAACTGTAGCATAATTTGCGACAATAAGCATACGAAAAGCCGTAGGATTCTCCTACGGCTTTTTTATATTTTCTTATAAAATTTTCAAGTTCTCTTTTTACATCATAAAGCACTGCTTAATCCCCTACTGGGTATTTAAGCAGTGCATAATTAAAATCTCTACACGTCTAGAGGCTTCCATCTTTCCTGTCTTAATATCTTGATCCACTTGTAAGCACTCTTGTACAATGGCTTCTAATTGTTTAAAACTATACCCTTGTGCCTGAGTCATCATTTCTTGTACTGCAAAAAATGGAATTTTTACAGCACTGCTAATCTCTTTTGGGGACTTTCTTTGTGCCACTAAATACTTCACTTGCATCAGCATACGATATTGTCTTGCAATAAGCACTAAAATACCAATAGGTGATTCTTTGCTTTGTATTAGTCTGCTATAAATTCCTAATGCAATTTCACCTTGATGAAGTGCAATACGTTTCACCATCTCAAAGACACGTTGTTCCAATGAAAAGACACAAACTGCATCAATATCTTCTTTTACAATTTGATTTCCTGTCACATAGCCTAATAACTTCTCCCATTCTGTTAAAATGTAAGGAATATTCTCTGGCATATTACGAATAAAGTAACGCATTGTCCCTTGTTCAATACTTATGCCTTTTACTTTGCAGTCTTCTGCTAAAAGTTTATAAACTGCTTCTTCCCCCGGATAATCAAACTCCTGAATATGATGCTTAGACTTAATCGTCTTATAAAGTTTTCCACGTTTATCCACTTCTTGCTCATCAATTAAAATGACCACATAATCTGGTACCTTCTGAATAAAGCTCTCAAACTTCTCCGTCTCTTCTTTTTTACCTGGCTTAAAAAGTCCTGTATCCTTTAAATAAATTAATTTCTTGTCCACGAAGAATGGTAAAGTCTCAGCAAAATCAATAATACTGCTGACTACAACCTCTTTATCCTTTGCTTCTAAATAATTCATCTTAAAATAATTCATCATATCATTAGGATCATTTAAAATTTTTGATTTCACTTGATGAATCCACTTATCCTTTGACCAACTATCTTCACCTACTAATAGGTAACACCCCTCCATATTTTCCATCATTGTTCTTCCTCTCTCTTTTGCTGTTTCTGTGTATATAAATTCATTTTCTCACCATCACTTGTAATCCATATTGCACCTTGTAAATCTGTACGCCCATAAGGTATATGACACTGCTCTAAGGACATGAGTACTTCATTATGTGGGTGACGATATACATTATTAATCCCGCAACTTATCATAGCATATTGTGGGCGGAGTTTCAAAAGAAGCTTTGCATCTGTTCCTGTCTTCGAACCATGGTGACTTACTTTTAAAATGCTAATAGGTGCAATTTTGTTATACACACTGATTTCTGATTCTTTTTCTTTATCCCCTGTAAAGAGTCCTTTAAATTTTTTATAACTTACTAAACATACCAATGAATTATTATTTAAATCTCCTTGTTTTGTTTGTGGGGCTAACATATTAAAGTTTACCTGATCGAGTATAAATGTATCCTTAGCTGTTAAGCGATGAATTGGAATGTTTTTTGCATGACATACTGCAATAAAAGTCTCTAAGTTTTCAGAACTATCCATCTTAGAAATGAAGGCATGCTTTATTTTTAAATTACTTTTTACAAGTTCAATCATGCCACCGATATGATCACTATCTGAATGAGATACGATAATACCTTCTACGGACCTCTTACCTTTGTATTTAATATAATTTTCTATCGTCTTTCCTTTTCCAAAAGGTCCACCATCTATTATCACAATTTGCTGCTTAGGTGTTGTAA
>CALGWE010000033.1:0-2483 GCA_937935915.1 uncultured Clostridia bacterium | reverse complement strand
GTAAACCACAAATCGAAGATTACGGTGTAGAACCATTCATCCAAAAATGTAAAGAAAGCGTTTGGACATACAAAGGACTTTGGGAAAAAATGTCTGACCGTGTTGGTTACTGGGTAGATATGGATAACCCATATATCACTTATGACAACAACTACATTGAATCAGTATGGTGGTCACTTCGTCAAATTTGGGATAAAGACCTTATTTACAAAGGACACAAAATCGTACCTTACTGCCCACGTTGTGGAACATCTCTTTCTTCACACGAAGTAGCTCAAGGTTACAAAGATATCAAAGATCAAACAGCTACATGTAAATTTAAAGTTAAAGGCGCTGAAAACACATACCTTTTAGCTTGGACAACAACACCATGGACACTTCCATCAAACGTTGGTCTTTGTGTTAACCCAGAACACACATATGTTAAAGCTACATTAGATGGTGCAACATACATCTTAGCTGAAGCTTTAGTTGAAGCTGTTCTTGGCACAGAAGGCGTAGAAATCGTAGAAAAATTTGCTGGTAAAGAATTATGTGGCACAGAATACGAACCACTCTTTACATGTGCAAAACTTGATAAAAAAGCATTCTTCGTAGTAGCTGATGACTACGTAACATTAACAGACGGTACAGGTATCGTACACATCGCGCCTGCATTCGGTGAAGATGATGCTAGAGTTGGTCGTGCAAATGGACTTCCATTCGTACAACTTGTTAATGAACAAGGTTACTTTACAGAAGAATTTACAAACGAGTTCCCTGAGCTTAAAGATGTATTCGTAAAAAATGCAGACCCTGAAATTCTTAAATATTTAGAATCACAAGGCACATTATTCAAAGCTATTCCACATACACATAGCTATCCACACTGCTGGAGATGTGATACTCCACTTCTTTACTATGCACGTGACACATGGTTCATCGAAATGACTAAAGTACGTGATAGATTAGTAGCAAACAATAAAACTGTTAACTGGATGCCTGAATCAATTGGTGAAGGTCGTTTTGGTAACTTCCTTGAAGGTGTAATTGACTGGGGTCTTTCACGTTCAAGATACTGGGGTACTCCACTTCCAATTTGGGAATGTAAATGTGGACACAAACACCTTATTGGTAGCATCGAAGAACTTAAATCAATGAGTTCTGACTGCCCAGAAAACATTGAACTTCATAAACCATACATTGATAACGTTCACCTCAACTGTCCAGAATGTGGCGGCAAAATGACACGTGTAGCTGACGTTATTGACTGTTGGTATGATAGTGGATCAATGCCATTTGCACAACTTCACTATCCATTTGAAAACAAAGAAGTATTCGAAGAAAACTACCCAGCTGACTTTATCTCAGAAGCTGTTGACCAAACTCGTGGTTGGTTCTACACATTAATGGCTATCTCTACATTAATCTTTGATAAAGCACCATACAAAAATGTAATCGTTCTTGGTCACGTTGGTGATAAAGATGGTATCAAAATGAGTAAGAGTAAAGGAAACGTAGTTGACCCATGGTCAGTACTTGATGTTCAAGGTGCTGATGCTGTTCGTTGGTACTTCTACTCAGCTTCTGCTCCATGGCTTCCATCTAGATTCTCTGCAGACAACGTAAGTGAATCTCAACGTAAATTCATGGGTACATTATGGAATACTTACGCATTCTACGTACTTTATGCAAACATTGATGAGTTCGATCCAACTAAATACGAACTTAAATATGATACATTAAACATGATGGATAAATGGGTTCTTTCAAGACTTCACACACTTATCAAAGGTGTAGATGAACATCTTGATAACTACAGAATCTTCGAAGCTTCTCGTGATTTACAAGCATTCGTAGATGATTTATCTAACTGGTATGTTCGTCGTAGCCGTGAAAGATTCTGGCAAAGCGATATGCCACAAGACAAAATCAATGCTTACAAAACACTTCACACAGTACTTGTAACACTTGCTGAACTTTCTGCTCCATTCATTCCATTTATGGCAGAACAAATTTATCAAAACCTTGTTAAATCAGTAGATGAATCTGCTCCAACAAGTGTTCACTTATGTGACTTCCCAGTTTGCGATGAATCTATGATTAACGCTGAACTTGAAAAATACATGAACGAAGTTCTTAACATTGTAGTTCTTGGACGTAGCTGTCGTAACGAAAGTAACATCAAAAACCGTCAACCAATCGGTAACCTCTATGTTGGTGCTACTGAAGTTCTTCCACAAGAATTCATCGATATCGTAGCAGAAGAATTAAATGTTAAACATGTAGAATTCACTACAGAAGCTGCTGATTTCATTTCTTACACATTTAAACCACAAATGCGTACATTAGGACCAAAATACGGTAAAATGCTTAATGCAATCAGAACTGCTTTAACAGAACTTGATGGCGTAGCTGCTATGGCTGAACTTAACGCAAACGGCGTACTTAAGTTAGCTATTGAAGGTCAAGAAATTGAACTTACAAGAGATGATTTATTAATT
>CALGWE010000032.1:0-2484 GCA_937935915.1 uncultured Clostridia bacterium | reverse complement strand
ATGCCTTTATGACAGGTGATGAACTTAAGAAAGCAATGGTAAGAGATTATCTTTTAGAAGGTGCTTGTTATGTTTATATTGAAGGGCAAGGCGTAAAAGCAGAAAAGAAATTGCATTATATTCCTACTGATAAGATTAGCTTGCTATTTACACCAGGAGTCATATTGAAAGAGGTAACTTTACTTTTAGAAGGTATACCTTATGATATAAGTCACTTTATGATATGCACTAAGAACAGTATTAATGGTGTAGAAGGCAGAGGAATTGTAGCCGAGTGTAACGATATTCTCAAACAAGCCCTTGATAATATGGACTATACTACAAGGACTATGAGTAATGGTGGTGTGAAACGTGGCGTTTTACAAAGTACAAGAAGGCTTACAGCAGATGCCATTGCAGAGCTTAAGAAGGCATGGAAAAGGCTGTATGAGAAGAATAATGATTGTATTGTTTTAAATGAAGGAATTACATATCATGAGTTGCAACAAACAGGACAAGAAATGCAGATGATAGAAAGTAAATCAGCTATTGATGCAGATATATGTAGGCTTTTTAATGTACCTGTAAATATGTTTGATTCAAGTATACCGAGTGAGGTATGGGATTCATTTGTGAAGTTAGCCATTATGCCTATTCTTAATAAGTTTGAGAAGGTTTTAAATAAGTGTTTATTAGATACAGAGGAAAAAGATAAGTATTACTTTGCTTTTGATACTAAAAAGCTTAATAAGGGTGATATTGAAAAGCGATTTAAGGCTTATGAAATAGCACTTAAGAATGGGTTTATGACACCTTCTGAGGTACGTTTTGAAGAGGACTTAAATGAAATTGATACTTTAAACTTTGTAAAACTTAGCCTTGGTGATGTTTTGATGGATATTGCATCAGGAAGCATCTATACGCCTAATACAAACACCAAAGTCATACATGATGGTGTAGAAATGAATCAATCTAATGTGAATATGCACCAAAATGGTGCAAAGATGAACCATGAAACCATAAAAGAAAATCAAAGTGGTGCAATCATGCACCAAAATGCACCAGAATGATGAAACAAGGTGTAAAAGATATGAAAGGAGGTGGAAAGTTGTGCAAATTGAAGTAAGAAACGATGGCACATTAGAAATAAGCGGTTATGTGAATGCAGTGGATCGCTATTCTAAAGAGCTTTATTCAGAAAGAGGAAAGTTTATTGAAAAGGTGGAACCACAAGTATTTCAAAGGGCTTTAGAAAGAGCAGATAATGTAGATATGCTGTTAAATCATGATGTAAGACATAAATTAGCAAGTACTATAAATCAAACACTAGAGCTTAGAGAAGATAATATAGGTTTATTTGCAAAGGCCATTATTAATGATAAGGATGTAATTAAAGAAGCTCAGCAAGGTAATTTAAAAGGATGGTCATTTGGGTTTAGAACTTTAAATGACACATGGGAAGAGAATGAGCCGATTGCAAAGCGTACTTTAGAAGATATTGAACTCATAGAAGTCTCATTATTAACGATTGAACCAGCCTATATTGCAACCTCAGTACAAGTAAGAGCAGAGGGGATAGAGCAAAGAAGCATACCTGACGAGCAGGAAGAAGAACCTGTTTTTAATGAGGCTTATGAGAAGCAGAAGCACTTAATAGATACATGGGTGTGGTTAATGAAAAATAAATAGTATGGACTTCATGAATTGAGTAGTGGAGTCCTTTTAGTATGTTTAAATTAGATGACTAGAAAGGAAGACTAGATGAAATTATTGTTAGAGAAGAGAAGTAAACTGATTGAAAAGATTGAGGAACTTGTAGAAGTAGTAGAACAAGAAACAAGAGCCTTTACAAGTGAGGAACTTAATAAAGTAAATGATTGCAAGGAACAAATTAAGCAGATTGACGAAACAATTAGAGCTAAAGAAGAAGCTAGAAATTTAATGACAACAATTAAGAAACCTGCATCATCTACTCAGCCAGTAAAAGAAAGTAAAACAATTTCAGAGGAGATTAGAAGTCTAAAAGCAGATGCAGAGTTAGAGATTGGTTCAAGAGAACTAAGGGATGCCACACATACATTTTCAAGTGATGCTATTGGATCAAGTAATGCACCAACAGAAAATATTGCTAAGACTACTTTTGCAGATTACATTTTAGATAAACTTGCTTATGTATCTCCTTTATATGGAGCTGTAAGACATGAACGTTTTGGAAATAGTAAACATCAAATTCCTGTACAAGCTAATAAGCTAGGAAAGTTTGTGCCAATGCATGAGCTTGCAGAGTATAGCAAACAAACAGCTAACTTCAAGCCTATTAAATTAGAAGCACATAAATTTGGCACACTTATTTCATTCTCACAAGAAGCTTTAGAGGATACAGGTTATAACTTAGAAAGTGAACTACTTAGACAGCTAGCAGAATCTTATAGTATGACTTTAGATGAGTTGATTGTAAAGGGAAATGATGAATATGGTGTACAAGGGCTTAATAGTTTTGGCGTA
>CALGWE010000031.1:0-2012 GCA_937935915.1 uncultured Clostridia bacterium | reverse complement strand
TATATGTTTTAGCCGCCTTGCAATAAGCTTCTAAAACCTCATTTGCAACAGGTGTATCTGCTGCATAATCTAAATATATCATGTTTTTCCCTCACTTGTATATCGCACTTATCTAATTGTTTTACTCTGCATTAAATGATACTTTTCTTAATGTTATTTGTCAATGTTTTACCCTATTTATCCCCTAAAAAGGCCATAAAAATACCGCTTATAGTAAAGTCTATTAAGCGGCATCTTGATTATTTATCATTTTAAGGTTAGCTATCTGCTCTTTGCTTTTCTGTGATGACATCACGCCAGCATCTTGTGACACATAAGCCGCAACCTGTACATTTATTTTCATTAATTGTATAGGGATTTCCTTTGCTAATGGCATGGACTTTACAAATAGTCTTACATGCCCCACATCCTACACATTTCTCTGAAATGACATAAAATCGCTTGCTGCGTTTCAAGGCTTAGGCCTCCTTACGCATCAAAATCCACATGATATTTACTAACTGGTGTGTGAATATCAATATAAGATAAGTTAAATTCTTCTTCCATTACATCAATTTTATATTCGAAAAGTATGTTATCTTCTTTCTTAGACATGAAGATATAGCTGCCTACTTCTTTTTCTTCAATTTCTTCACAAATCTCATCATAAATTTCTTCACCATTTACGCTGCCTGGATATCCAGCTTCTTTAATTTTATCTTCTATGGCTCTATATAATTCTTCCATGTTTATTACCTCTTTCTTTGTTATATGCTTAGTCTATCTTTAATACTTGCTGCTTGTCAATAACTATTTTATAGTCCCAATAATCTCATGGCATTTGTCCCCATTAATTTTTGAGTCTCAGCTTCATTAAGCCCACTCTCAAGAAGCCCTTTTTCATAACGCTGAGGTGATAGTAGCGGATAATCACTCCCAAATAGCACTTTGTCTATCAGTCCCATTTCTTTTATAATATGATAAATTTGTGCATCATATAAGAAAACTGTTGCTGCATTATCATAATAAACATTTTTAAATTTTTGTCTTACTTCTTTCATGAGTTCATACATAAAAATCCCACCACCCCAGTGAGCTAAAATAATTTTTAAATCTGGATGATGCTCAATAAAAGCTTCTAAATCCTTAAGTGGGGTATTGGTCTTTCCTACATAGTCATGCCCAATGGGTTCATTGGTATGCACAATGACTGGCATATGATAATACTTTGCAGCCTCTGCCATGGCACTTGTATCCTTACTGCTGGCAATATCAAAGTTTTGACCTGCTGGAAAAAGTTCACCTATGCCCCTAAGTCCAGCTCCTGCGCACCTTTCAATCTCGTAAGCTACTTTAGGATGATTTGGTACAATAGAAGCAAATCCTATGAGCTCATTAGGAAAGCTTTTTGTCTTTTCAATAACATAGTCATTCACATACTGACATAACCCCATATCTTGAAAGCTAAAACCAAACACAACACTCTTATCAATCCCCACTTCCCTCATATGTGCTACAATTTGCTCTGCGTCTGCAAATTTGTTTTGTTTACTTGTAGAAAGTGTATTAAAATAAGGTTCTTTTTGACCTATTTGAAGATAATCCCTAATAATATCTGGTGGTGTCACATGTACATGCATATCTATTTTCATTTTAAGTCCCTCCTCATTATTTTTATTATAATACAAGGTTTTTTCATATACTATATCTACAGCTAAATCATAGGCTTACTACTTTACAACTCTCTCTGTTTATGGCATGCTAAATAAAAAACTTCAAAAGGAGATTCCTTATGAATATACTTGTTAGTGCCTGTCTACTAGGCGTCAACTGTCGTTACGATGGCAGAAGTCAATTTGCTACACCCTTATTACCACTTCTAAAAACACATACACTAATTCCAATTTGTCCTGAACAATTAGGTGGGTTACCTACACCTAGAATACCTGCTGAACGTATAGATGAGCAAATTTTTACAAAATCAGGACAAAATGTAACTAGTCAATTTATACAAGGAGCTGAGGAAACGCTCA
>CALGWE010000030.1:0-4123 GCA_937935915.1 uncultured Clostridia bacterium | reverse complement strand
TTATTACGACTTCTAAAGTTTTGGGATAAATCAATACATATATCTTTTATAGCATGATGGGTTTCTTGGTCATTTTCTTTGCTATCCACTTCCATGTCCTCTTCATGCTTTGCATAGTTTTCATATTTCTCAGCGAAGATTAATGGATTAGCAAGACGGAAGCGGTAAATACTTTGCTTCATATCCCCTACCATAAAACGTGTGGTCTTTGCTTCTTCATTAGCTAAGGCCACCGCACCTAAAATCGTTTCTTGTACTGTATTACTATCTTGATATTCATCAATATAAACTTCTTTATAAAAGGCCCCTAATTCTTTAGCTACTTCTGTATAACTTACGCCAATATATTCACCATTTTCATCAAACTCAGGCACTACTAAAAGTTTCATACATAAATGCTCTAAGTCACTATAGTCTACTACACCTGCTTTTTGCTTCGCTTCACTATAGCGGTCTTCAAATACTTTAATAAGGTCAACTAAATACCCCATAAGCTCTCCTACTTTAGGCAGCTGGGCAATGAGCTTAGGATCTTGAATAAAGGCTAAATCACCTTGAATATCCTTGACGATATCTTTTGCTAAATCACGATATTCCTTCACTTTTTCCTTAAGTACTTCATCACACTCTTGTTTTTTACGTGAAAGTGCTGCAAAGCTTATACTTTTGACAGCAGTTATTAATCTATTGATATCTGTATTTTCATCAATGTCTTCAAGAGGTGCTATATCCCCTTCTAATGTAGGGGCATATAAAGCTGGTCCATTAGGTGCATGACATAATGCAAGGGCATCATTATAGATAATTTTAAGGTCTTTAACCTGTTCATAAATAGATTTATGGATAGCTGGTGCCCAAGGCATTTGAGCTACATCTGTATACGGCGTCTTTAAGCTTGCCACTTGCTTTTTAAGCCAAACCTCTGGGAAAGGTGTACTTTTTGAAAAAGTATAGACTTCTAAAATCAGTTGAATCAGTGGTGCCATCCCTTGTACATTCCCATACACCTCTGCAAGCGCTAAAAACTCTGGGTCTTCTTCCTCAAATCGTTCTTCTAGAAGCTCTTCTAAAATTTCCATCTTCATGATTTCAAGTTCTGCTTGATTCCCTACTTTAATATTAGGATCAATATCTAAACGATTGAAATAAGCTTTAATGGTCTTTAAGCAAAAAGAGTGAATTGTAGAAATAGAGGCTTTATGCACAAGGGCCATTTGACGCTCTAAATAGTTCATTTGCTTAATAATTTTCGGATCTTCCATATTTTCTTCTGCTTGCAGCTTCTGCATTTGCTCCCCGAGTTTTGCTGTAATACGTTCTTTCATTTCCCCTGCTGCTGCACTGGTGAAGGTTACAATGAGGAAACGGTCGATTTCAATAGGCGCTTCTGTTTCACTGCCAATAATACGTTTCATAACACGCTCGGTTAAAACAGCTGTTTTTCCCGAACCTGCTGCCGCTGAAACTAAAATGTTAGCCCCACGTTTATCAATAGCCGCCTGCTGCGCTGGTGTCCATGCCATTTATTTTCCCTCCTTTTCATTTGCAATACTTTCACTTGCAATGCGCTTCCATACTTCTTCTTTACTTAAGTTCTCTAATTTATCAAAACAGTTATCTGGCTGACTTTCATTAAATTGACAAATTGTATTATAGTTGCAATATAAGCAAGGATTCTTTTCACCTAATTTAAATGGCTTCGCACTTACTTTACCCTCTAAAATTTGTGTCCCTAAATCTTTTACCGCATCAATAATATGATTTTCTAGCAGCTCAAACTGCTCTATTGTTGCAATAGATGAACCTTTCTTAATGCTACCATCCTTATTTAAACTTACAGGAATTGTAGAGCCTGTATTTTCTTTATCTAAAGCTTTAATAACCTCTAACTGCTGCAGTACAAGTCCTGATAATTTAAACTGTTTCATTTGACTTGCTTCAATTTCCTCTTCATCCATTCCTACCTTATAAGAAACATAAGGATTATTGATATGGAAGTAGAAAACACCACCTGGCTCATAGGCATGGTTTAACTTCAGATAAGCATCTAAATATAAAAGGAGTTGTAATTGTAAACCATAATAAACTTCTAATAAGTTAAAGTTTTTATTTCCCGTTTTATAATCTAAAATCTTTACATAGCTTGTTTCAGGATCTTTGTAATACACATCTACACGGTCAATTTGTCCTGTAATAAAGATTTTACGCTCTGCATCAATATCTACTTGAATTGGTGGGAAGCCTTTGCCATCCCCAAAGTTAATTTCATAGCCTACTGGCTGAAATTCACCATTTTTAAGATGCGTTGTTAAAGCCTTAATGGCACGACCTGCCATCTTCTCTACTTTAGCTGCTGTAAATTTGAAACGTCCTGAATCTCTTTGCATACGTTTAAGCTGTGTCATAGCCGTTTCGGTCGCTTTTCTTACGGCAGTTTGCATTTCCTGTGGCTGCGCCTTTGTCCATGTGGTACCCATTAAAGCCAGTTCCTTAGGATATTGCTCTAAAGTAGCATGGAAAAGTGTCCCTACCTCTGCACTATTCCATTCAAAGACTTTACGTTCTTCTGCCTTAATACCATATTTCATAAAGTAACAACATGCGCAGTTTCTAAAACTTTCAAGACGTGAAATACTTGTTTTTAAAACTGGTTCATTATATAAGAGCTTAGTTGTTTCTGGATTTAAATAATGTTGCTGATTGCTATAGAAAAGATAGTCTCCTAAACCATTTAAGCGTTCTTCCCACTTAGGCGATGTTTTATACCAGCTCACAATATCCTTCAAATCCTCTTCCTTCTCACGCCCTTCAATATATTCTCTTAGCCTGCTCCCAATATAGCCGAAGGTTGGCAGTGGACGATACACTTCATCCAGTACAGTCTTTTCCTTATGCTCTGGCTTTTGTCTAAACATCTTACTTAGACGATAGTATACAAGGGATGGACGTAATGGTTTCCCATTTTCATCACTTAATGCCACACTTAAATATAATTTCTCTGTGGCACGAGTTAAAGTGGTATAAATCATGAAAGAAGCCCCATATAATGGCTGATTAATAATTAAATCACCCAGTCTTCCCTTAGCCTCACTCCCTGTTTCACAAAGCTGTCCTAAAGCTACCTTGTCCATATCTGAAAAAATAGGTGTGGCTTCATCTGTCTTTGGAATAAGTCCTTCATTAGTTCCAAGTACAAATAAAGCTTTAAGGCGTGGCAGTCTTGTACGTTCAATCTCACCAATTAAAACCTCATCACTAGCTGGTGGAATGATTCCCATCTTAAGGTATGAAAAGCTTGTCTCTAAAATACGTTTATAGGTTGGCACATCTAAACGTTCTTCTCCTAAGAGATCTACAAGACGCTCAAAGACTTCAATAATTTGTCCCCAAATCTGAGTATTTTCAAGTTCCAACAGGCGGTTGCCTTCTGCCTTATTTTTAGCAATCATATTTTGCAGGGTTTCATAAGCGCCAATATCTTGTAAGAAATAAAATATCCCCCTTGTTAATTCAACGACTGATACCTGCCCTTCTACTTTGCTAGCTTTAATACGCTTTTCAAGGGCTATAATTGGACTTAGCACAGTTTCTCTTATACTATTGATCTGATTTAAAACTTCTTCCTCTTCTAAATCAGAAGTCCACTGGGCATGCCATTTTTTCTTTCCTTTGATACCATAGGCTAAAACATAGTTCTCCAGTATATCAATATCTTGTCTTGAAACAGGTAACATGTAGGTTCTTAAAAGCGACATCATACTTTTATAACTATAGTTTCCTGAGACCACCTCTAAAGCTCCTTCAATACATGCTACCAAACTATTGGTATGGATATTACGTTTAATATCTAAGAAGTATGGGATTTCATACTCTTTAAAGCTGCTTTGAATAATCGATTTGTATTCTGCTACATCTCCTACAATAATGGCAATATCATGATAACGATAGCCTTCATCACGTACTAAGCTCACAATGCGCTTAGCCACCTCCTCCACTTCTTCCATACGACAGCTATAGCTTTTAAGACAAATGGCTTCACTTTCCTGTGGATAAGCTTTTTGATAAGGCTTTAAGTAATTTTCCTCTAAGTGTACAAGCTCTGGCACTAAATGCTTATCTTGCT
>CALGWE010000029.1:0-5410 GCA_937935915.1 uncultured Clostridia bacterium | reverse complement strand
TTTGTGGTTCATGGTGGTACTATTATGTCTATTCTCAGTGAACTTACCTCACCAAAAGGTGACTACTTTAGTTTCCAAATCGACAATGGTCAGGGCTACTTATGTGAGTACAATTTCCATACTCAAGTACTTACAATACTAGATTCTATTTAATACTTTAAAACTTCATTTATTTTATGGTGTCCCCCTAAAAAAGTCTGAAACTGTCTCTTTTGAGATGTCACTTAGGGCTATAGAATAATTTCATAAATTTTGTTTTCTTTTTAGGGGTGATTATATGAATTCATTAGAACGTGTTCAGATGGTACTTAACCATCAAGAGCCGGATTATGTACCGGTCTATCCTTTGATTAATAGTATTTCTAGAAATTATTTAGGCATTGATTATGAGGAGTGGTCAATTGATCCTAAAAAATGTGCGGAATCTATTATTAAGGCCACAGATGAACTTGATGTGGATGTTATTTGTACATTAGTTGATTTATCAGTAGAAGCTGCTGATTTCGGAATGAAAGTACGTTATTATAAAAATCAGGCTGCCAGCCCAGATGAAGATAAATTTATTAAGTGTTTAGAGGACTATGAAAAAGTTACTGTTATTAATCCCCTTGAAACACCTCGTATGTCTAAACATATTGAGATGACTAAAATCTTATCTGCTGCTAAAGGTAATGAAAAACCTATTGTAGGTTTCGTATTTGGTCCTCTTGGCATCTTAAGTATGCTCACAGGCCTTAGTGAACTTATGATAGATTGTATCAAACATAAAAAAGTCGTTTTAGAAGCTGTAGAAAAAATTGCTAGTGTTGTTGAAACATATGCCTTAGCCCTTGTGGATGCTGGTTGTCATGCCATTATGTTTGATACATTATTTGCATCTAAATCTATTATGCGCCCAAGTATGTGGGACAAGTTCGAAGGCGTTTATATGGAAAAAATCGCAAAGGCTGTTCATGATAAAGGGGCTATGGTTATGATTCATAACTGTGGTAATGGAATCTACTTCAAAGAACAAATTGAAAGAATGCATCCAGAAGCTATTTCTTACTTATATAATCCAGCTGACTGTGCATCTATGGCAGAAACTAAGGAAAAATACGGTAATCAAACAACCTTAATTGGTCATATTGATCCTGGTTTCCTTATGACTTGTTCTGAAGAAACACTTCGTGCTGCTTGCCGTGAGCAAATTGATACTTACAAAAAAGATGGTGGTTTCATTTTAGCTACAGGTTGTGAATATCCTGCCTTATTAGATGATACTTGGGCTAGAGTAATGGTAGATGAAGCGAAAAACTACGGAAAGTATTAGTATTCGAAGTGGGCCGCTGGGCTAGTGGTAGGGGTGGGGCTACTCCTTCCGTAATTTGTGATGCTCTAAGTTCGATAAGCAAAGAAACAGGGTGAACTCGCTGCGCTCAAACAGCACCCCTAAAACCTCTTTGCTTATCTTCACTAAGAGCATCAGCAAATTATTACACAGGTAGCCCCGCCCCTACCACTAGCCCAGCTTTTCTTTGAATACTTTGGGGCGAGAAACGTGAAAGTTAATATTTCCACTTTGAAATTAATTGTATGTTCAATTCCATTTATATACTTATGTACTTAGTTATACTTATTATTTATATATACAAAACCTAAGAGGGTATCACAAAATTATTATTAATCTTGCGATACCCAATGTCATTTAGTTAAGTGATATTATATAAAAAAGATCATCTACGAATAGTTAAATATTTGTAGATGATTTTTTTATAGCTTAAACTTTATCTAAATGTATAATTTTAAGCATGGCAAATAGACAGAATACTTATTCTGTCTAAAAAATTGATAGATAGCTATTTTTATGCTACTCTATAATTGAAGCTTACCGCTTTTTTAAATTTGATCTTGCGAGGATCTGTACGGTTTTCCCGAATGGGTAACACATTCTTTCGAATGAGAGCTTCAACATCAGGTGGATGTACATTTTCATCCCTAAAGAATTTTTTGCAGATATGAATGGCTACAGTAAAGTTTACTTGATAGCCATACTTAGTAGGCTTTTGCTGAACGACTACGTGCAGTGTAATCATTTCACAAAAGTTATACATAACAAGTCTTGCAAAGACTTCTT
The DNA here is from genome assembly GCA_937935915.1 of uncultured Clostridia bacterium. Lineage (GTDB taxonomy): Bacteria > Bacillota > Clostridia > Lachnospirales > Cellulosilyticaceae > Cellulosilyticum. Next base: position 3,294 of record CALGWE010000029.1, on the reverse strand, counting down.
GGGTAATGTATGCCACCTTTTTTGCGTGAAAACTTGTAAGACCCAATGCATATTTTAATTCTCTAAAAGAAGTTTCTATTCCCCATCTCATATGATATAGCTTTTTCAATTCTTCTGGTGAAAACTCTTCTCTATCAAGGTTAGTGATAACCGTTTCATATGTATCATCAGTAATTTTAAAACGTACAACTCGAAATGACATAGGATAGAACTTGTTTTTGTGTAAATCAAGATAATCAAATGTAGAATTAATCGGTAAAAACTTATAAAGCTCTGGGTGAGCCTTTACTTCTTTTGTTTGTTTTCTTGTCAGTTCACGATAAACATTTTTATCAAACTCTCCCTCTGGTAGTCTAAAAGTGGATGCCATTCCTTTACTTTGAGTATCTTTAACTCTAATGATATATTTCCATCCCTTTTCTTGAATATGTGCCAAAACATTATAGCTCTCATATCCTCGGTCGGCCATGATAATAGTATGCTCATCTAAGTTTGAGCGATCTACCATATCTGTTAATGCTCTAAACTCATTTTCTTCTCTACCAGGCTGAATACAAGCATCTAGGTAAAGTTTATTACATAAGTCATACATTGCATTAAGATGTAATAAGTTGAAACCTTTCATGTTAGGAGAAGACTGAAAATAGGTGCTTGAATCATTAGGATTATGTGAAATATTTAAATCTGAACCATCAACTGCTAATAATCTATACCCTCTATAAGTTTTATAGTGCTTAAAGGATGCGTTAAACTCATGTAGCAAAAATTCAAATGCAAAAGGTAAAATTTTATCACGTTGTTGTACAAAAGCTGAAGAAGTAGCTATATCAGGTGTATAGCCACAGTAATCTAATAATTCCTTATAAATGCTATTTCCATTCATATTTAAGAGTAATCCAATCATTGTTTTAAAGTCTAATTTGCGATTACGTGTAAAATCTTTTTCAGGATTTTTAACAAAAAGCCATTGATACTCATTCATTTGCTCAATGATATCCATTAAACTTTCTTTAATTTGTGATGTGTAATTAGTCATTAGTATGCCTCCTTGAAGTTGTATATCATCAAGGGGCTTCGCCACAAATTTTATAGACTTTGTCAAGCTTTTTTACATAAAAAATAACCAAGTACCTGTTTAAGTACTTGGTTATTTAAGGACATTCTAAGGTAAATGTCTTAACTAAATGACATTGCCTTTTAAGGCATCTCTTTTTTTGATTTATTTTTACTTATCTTAAAGCGTAGTCCCGTTGCAAGTAACATCATCATTCCACCTATTACTAATGTTTGAAGCTGAACCGTTTCTCTTATACCCTCTAATCCTACAACGCTAGAAAGGGTAAAGCCCAATCCCCAAGCAAATAAAATGGTTGTGAGCTGTTTAATCTTTTCTTTATTCATTGTGCCTCCTACATTCCTTTAGCTTTAGCAGTGCAAGCTTTCATGGCTTCAAAAACTGTACTTCTAAGTCCTTTTTCTTCTAATACACGTACAGCTTCAATAGTTGTACCACCTGGTGAACATACCATATCTTTTAACTCTCCTGGATGTTTACCTGTTTCTAATACCATTTTGGCACTTCCCATAACTGCTTGCGCTGCAAATTCATAGGCCTGTGCACGAGGCATACCATCTGATACTGCTGCATCTGCCATCGCTTCAATAAACATATATACATAAGCTGGTGAACTACCACTTACAGATACAACAGCATCCATTAAATGTTCACCTACTACTTCTACTTTTCCAAAACCTCTTAAAATATTGCAAACATACTCAAGTTCTTCTTTTGTAACTTTTTCACTTGCACAAGCTGCTGTCATCCCTTCACCTACAAGGGCTGGTGTATTAGGCATTGTACGTACGATTTTAAGTGATTTACCAAATAAACCTTCAAGTCTTTCAAGTGTTTGACCTGGTGCAATTGTTACGATTAATTTAGTTTCATCTACAACATCTTTAATCTCTTTAATAACTGCTTCATAATATTGAGGTTTTACAGAAAGTACAATTACTTCTGACTTTATAGCTACTTCTTTATTATCCTTTGTAATTGTAATGCCAAGATTTTCTTTAGCTGCTTCTAATGCCACATCTAATGCATCTGAAGCAATCACTTCTTCTTTTTTGAATATACCATTATCTATAATGCCCCCCATCATAGCTTTTGCCATATTACCCGCACCAATAAAACCAATTTTCATATGTCCATCTCCTCTTATTTTAATATAATGAATTTCCCTATTTCTGAAATTCCTTCTTTTATACTAAAACTAATTTTTACTAATTTCAAATTAATAATCTATATTCTTACTAAACTTATTTAAATCATACCTATTTTGCTAAGAAACTTGTGCGTATTAACCAAAAAAAGAACTGCATCGAAATTCATCTCATTTCATTACAGTTCTTTCCTATTTCAATATTTCTCCAGCCCTTTTGTACTACCTTCTTCTATTTTAACAAGCTTCTCTTAATGTTGGTAAAGCGCGATTAAGGGCCATGCTAATATAAACTGAGGCCACAGATTTAATAAGATCTCCTGGAATGAATGGTACTATGGCACTCATTATCACTGCGCCTATGCTTACTTGTTGATAGTAACTCATGAAAACAGTCCCTAGGCCATAAATAATTGTAAGGCCTACAAAAATAGTAACAACTAAGTAACGTTTAAAGCTGACGCCTTTTCCTTTTACAAGGCTCATGACAACTGGTGCAATCCAGAATCCAAAATAATAGCCACCTGTCGGTCCTAAAATCTTACTTATTCCCGAAGCACCACCCCCAAATACTGGTAGGCCTATAATCCCCATTAATAAATAAATTCCCATAGTTATAAAAGCTTCTTTAGGTGTTAAAGTGAATGCAATAACATTAATAACGATTGTCATTGCTGTTACCATCGCTGGTGTAAAAGGTAATGGAAATGATATGTAAGCTGATACGCATAGTAAAGCGATACAAATTGCAATTTTAGTTAATTGTCTACTATTCATTTTAAACACTCCCCAAAATTTTTATAATATTTTATTATATTTTTATAATATCAAACAAAAATGTGATTGTAAACTATGTTTTAATTCCATTGTTTACAATCACACGTCGATTGAACGATTTAATTTTCACCGTAGACATATAAATATTGTTCGTATAATTCTTCACAAATACGTTCACTGAGATAATCTGCAGCAATATAAAACTCCTCCACAATATCATCTCTACTTGCTTCTACTTTAGTTTTGCCAAAAAGTTGGTCATTATCTTGTATCTCAAAGAACCAACCACGCCATT
>CALGWE010000028.1:0-3069 GCA_937935915.1 uncultured Clostridia bacterium | reverse complement strand
ATAACTGATATGAATAGATTCATAAGATTCCTTCTCAAAGTCATACCCTTTAAAATACATAGGACGCCCTTCATCACATAAAATTGTATTCACAATAAAATCTGCCAGTGCCTTACTTTCTTCATATGAAATTTTCTTTTTAAGATAGCGTCTATTTAAATCATCTATAAATCCCCCCATATCATCTATAGTACATGGCTCTTCTTTTAAAGACTGCTCCATAATATAAAGAAGCAGTAGAAAAATCATATTAATCTGTTCATACCATTCTATAAAACCAAAGTTCTTCCAAGTCGTTTTCTGCAAACTATTTTTATGAATAAAAGCATGGGCACCCACATTTTTCATACGTCTTGTATATTGTTCTAAGAACTCAAACATTTAATCCTCCTAAAAATCTTTTCCATTTAATATCTCTTGTGGAATATATTCATCTGCTCCTAATATTACTTGAATCACTTGTTGCCTTGCTACTTCAAAATTTTGGAGAAAATCTGTAATTTCTACCCTATTTTGCTTTTCCTTGGTTTGAGGCAAAGGCAGTTGCATCTGCTGACTTTTATCTAGCATTCTTTCATATAAAGCTGTAAATAAAACAATAGGACATAGTTGTTCTGCCCGTTTCTTTAAGCTCTCGTAAATACTAATCCCTTCATAATCTAAATCTCCAAAGTATAAGAAAACATTATCTTTGTCTTGTAAATAGCTTTCTCCGAGCATTATAAAGTTTTCAAATCCTTTAACAATCTGCTTACCTGCTCCATACACTAAAGTACCTATTTCTACACCTGCTATTTCCTGTTTTCCCTTCATTAAATGCTGTCTCATACTATAGAAAGTATCCATATTCTCTACAATTAAGACAGTTTGAGGTACTTTTTTATGCTGCACATAATAAGCCACAGGTGGGACGGTCTCATACACTCTAAGCACTTCAAGACTTAATCCTAATCTTCTTAGTAAGATCATCCCACCTTCTTGCTTTAAATACTTCTCACGCCCCCATATTTCAAAACTTCGTTCATTTAAAGAAATAAAGTCCTCATTGCCATCTCTTTGCTTTAAATACTGATTTAAAAGCATGATATTTTCACGATCTTCTTCATACTGTTCTAAATGCTTTAAATAATAGGTCACATCTAATAAAGTACTCATATTATAATTTAATTCTTCTTCGTAACGCGTCATATCCTTCTGGGGTGCTACAATCCTATAACGTTTATAAAGCGCTGGACTCTTCCCATTTAATCCACTATTTTTAATAGGTACTAGCCCTCCTGCTTTTACTAGTGCCATTACTTTTTCATATAAAAGTCCATAAGACTCCACCTTATAGAGCTTACTTAAAGTTTCCAAATCTATTTTCTTCTGATTAAGCTGCATTAACCGTCTCATTTTAACTCCTTTTATCAAATAAACTATTTTTTTCAGTATAACACGAAAATATTGATAGTAATATCCATTTAATCCTACAAAAAAAGTATAGTTATATTTCAGATTAACTGAACTTATAACTATACTTTCTCTATCTTTTTTATATAAATTTTAAGATGATTTTAGTGTGTTTTACTTAGTCGTTATAATGATTAACTTCTTTCCATTTACCAAACTTTCTAAAACGTTCATAACGTGCCTCTACTAATTCATCTACTGGCATCTTTTCTAACGCTGCTAAGGTCTCTAATATATACAGTTTTAATGTCTCAGCTGCAGCTTCTGGATTTTGATGGGCACCACCTATTGGTTCTGCCACAACTTTATCGATAATCTTATAATCTAGTAAATCTTTGGCTGTTAACTTCATTTTGCGTGCTGCTTCTTTAGCACGACTTGCATCTTTCCATAAAATGCTGGCAAAGCCTTCTGGTGAAAGGATGGAATATACAGCATGCTCCTGCATAAAAATTTTATCGGCTACGCCTAAAGCTAAGGCGCCACCGCTGCCGCCTTCACCAATGACGCCTGCAATAATCGGTGTGCGTAATTTAGACATTTCAAAGAGATTTCTAGCAATAGCTTCTCCTTGTCCTCTTTCTTCTGCACCTATTCCACAGTATGCACCCGGGGTATCAATTAAACATATAATTGGTCTATGAAATTTCTCTGCTTCTTTCATTAAGCGAAGTGCTTTGCGATAGCCTTCTGGATGGGGCATACCAAAGTTATTGGCTATATTTTCCTTAGCTGTATTCCCCTTACTTTGAACAATGATTGTCACCACTTTACCTTCTATCTCGCCAATGCCACCTATAATAGCAGGATCATCCCGGAAAGCTCTGTCACCGTGAAGTTCTATAAACTTATCACATAAGGCATGAATATAAAATTTCCCACGTGGTCTTTCTGTCTTTCTTGCTAAAAGGACTTTATCCCAAGGTTCTAAAGTACTTTTTGTAGCGTTATCCCCAAATTTATTGTATGTTCCTGACATTTAGCACTCCTCCCTTGTGTGAAAGTCTAATAACATTCCCAATGTTCTCTTTAAATCTCTTCTTTCTACAATGGCATCAACCTGACCTTTTTCTAATAAAAACTCAGCTCTTTGAAAGCCTTCCGGCAGTTTCGCTTTAATAGTTTGTTCAATAACCCTTGGCCCTGCAAAACCTACTAACGCTCCTGGTTCTGCCAATATAATATCGCCTAAAGTGGCAAAACTAGCTGTAACGCCTCCAGTAGTTGGGTCTGTTAAAACATTAATATGTAAAAGCCCACTTTCATCATGCTTCGCAAGAGCAGCACTGGTCTTAGCCATCTGCATCAGCGAAAAAATCCCTTCCTGCATTCTCGCACCACCTGAAGCTGTAAAAATAATAATTGGTAATTTACTTTGCGTAGCCATTTCAATAGCTCTTGTAATCTTTTCTCCAACAACCGAACCCATACTTCCCATCATAAAAGCGGAATCCATAATTGCTAGTACCACTTCATGTCCTTCTATTTTCCCTTTACCTGTTACAACAGCTTCTCTCTGCCCTGTCTTCTTTTTATATTTAGTAAGTTTTTCTTCATATTCTTTAAATCCTAATGGATTGACACTATCTAGATTTTGATTAAATTCTTTAAAAGTGT
>CALGWE010000027.1:0-2566 GCA_937935915.1 uncultured Clostridia bacterium | reverse complement strand
AATTCTGAAAAAACATTTAATTTATTGGAGTGTAAAGGTATAATTGAATAAACAAGAAATTTATGTAGGGGGGATTAAGATGCAATACGAAGATGAAGAAGAGTTAGAGTTTGAAAGTAAAGGAAAAGGCATTAAACGCTTATATATTACAGAAGTATTTAAAAAGTATGGGATTGCATATATTCTCATTGCTTTAGCTATAACCTTGTGTCATGCGATTTTATTAGTGCCAACGGTAGCAATCAAGGGCTATAAATATATAGAGGCAATGATTAACTGGCTTAGTAACGGGAATCAGGACTGGCATGATAGTTATTGGGCATTTTTAATCGTTTCTTTAGTAGGAATTGTGGTAATATGGATCACTAATAAAATATGCGATAAGGTAATGAATAAAAAAGAGAAAAAATAATCTTATAAGAATGGCGCCAGTGGTTAACCTCTGGCGCCTTCTATGTGTAAGAAGCGAGCTTGATAAAAATCATAAGCAGCAAGTGGCTTATTATATACATCTATGGAATGGGTGGCAATAAAGACTTCATTATAAGTAAAGTTACCTGTAGAAAGTACAAAGAGACTATGATAAAAACGATTAGAAGCATCCCCAAGCTGAACGATATCCCCAGGTACAAGGTCAGTAATACCTACTTTACTAGCAAAGGGTCCTGTTTTTTTATTGGTGGTGAGAAACCTAAAGAGAAAGTCTACCCCCGTCCAAGCAGGAGCACGATTATACATACTGCTATAATACCAACCTAGATCTTTGGTATAATTCATAATCCCACATCCTGCATAAATGCATTGGGAAATAAAGTTGGTACAATCCCCGCCAATGCCATTAAAATTCCCAAAAGCCGGATTCCGTTTCAGAGCCCACTTGCTGGCATAAGCCAAGGCCTTCTCACGATTATAATTACTTGCATAAGTAGAACGCATGCTGCACCTCTTTCTACGTGGCTCATCATGTTTATACATATGCATAGGGCTTAGAAAATATATGTTACAATATAATCAAAAATTCATAAATTTACATAAAAGACTTGAAAAATAAAGACAAAAACCCTATAATAAACAATGTAGTGCTGGCATAACTCAGTTGGTAGAGTAGCTCATTCGTAATGAGCAAGTCGCGGGTTCGAGTCCCGCTTCCAGCTTTTATAAAGATTGAAATTTTCGGAGTTAAAGCATATAATATTATTACAATTAAAAAGTATGTAGGTGCTTTTGTAAGGGCGGCGTTGCGACGGCGTCCTAGTTTTGTTTTATAAGAAATTTATAATTTGATAATAGATTGCCCCCCAAGTGTGTAAGGATGCACTTGTTTTTTTGTATCTTAAAGAGGTTGTGGTATAATATTCAAAAACATAGTCAAAGCTAGAAAGAAATGCTAGAGGTAAGAATATGAGAAAAGTTAAGCCACTAAATGATTTTATCTTTAAGAAGCTATTTGGTGAGAAGGGAAATGAAGATATTTTATTATCTTTCTTAAATGCAGTTTTAAAAAGAACATGTGCAGAACCTATTGAGGAAGTTAGTATTATAGAAAATAAAGAACTAACAAAGGAGCTTATTGAAGATAAGACGGGTATTATTGACGTAAGAGCGAGAACATCAAAAGGTGAAGAAATTGTAGCACTTGCCAAAAAGTATATTGGTGGAAAATATGTATATGGTGGAACAAGTTTAGAAACGGGTGTGGATTGCTCAGGCTTTACACAACAAATTATGAAGAAAAACGGTATTTCTATTGAAAGAACATCACGTGGTCAATATGCTACAAATGGTATAAAGGTAAGCGTATCAGACGTTAAACCAGGGGATTTGGTATTTTATGGGAAAAATGGTGTTACGGTAGATCATGTAGCAATCTATGCTGGAGATAATAAAATCATCCATGCAAGTGATTCTAAATCAGGGATTAAAATGAGCAATTTATACTATGGTAAACCAATTATTGGTGTTAAAAGAGTAACAAATTAAATACAAAGACGTAATAGTTGACACAAGTTTAAACATATATTATAATAATTTTGTAATAAATGATTTAAATTTGTGCAAAAGTTAAAATATAAATAGTTCATCTACAAGGGGGAAAACAAGTGAGAAATGTTAAATCAATAAGCGTATTACTTGCAACATTACTTATGACATCTGTTTCAGTTTTCGGAGCAGAAACATCAAAACAAGGTATAGTTAATGAAACTGTTAGAGCGTATAACTCAGCAGAAACATTAGAAGAAACATGTTACATTTACGAAGGTGAAACATTTGAAATAGTAGAAGACCTTGATGACTATTATGGTATTTTATTAGATGATAAAGAAGTGATATATATTGAAAAAGAGTATATATCAGTAGAAGAAGATAAAGAAGTTATAATAGAAGAGAAAAAAACAGAAGAAGCGACTACAAAGAAAGAGAAGAAGGAAACCAAGTACGACAAACTGTTTAAAGACAAGAAAGTCACCACGGCTAAAGGTTTCATTACTCTTCACAAGTTGGACAATAAAATTTACTTTGAATTGCCGATTAAGGTGATGAATCGGGATATTCTACTTGGTTCTAC
>CALGWE010000026.1:0-1375 GCA_937935915.1 uncultured Clostridia bacterium | reverse complement strand
AATGGGTACAATGCTTCAAAAGAATGGATTACAAATGGGTGAAAATCCAGAAATATTTGGATTTAATAACCCTGATATACTTATAAATATTCATAAAATAACCGCCTACATTAGCATTACTAAATAAAACACCTTTATACTTCAAATTTCCTATGGCACTAAATTCTGCGCCCTGTTTATTAGTAATTGCAACCCATATATAAGGTGAAGTTGCTCCATTTACTGAGAATGGAATTGCATGTAAACTTCCATTAATTATTTCATAAACATATAACTCACCACCGGTAGAGCATTCTGGTATAAAAAATGTAAGAAAGTCAGATATTCCCTGATTATTATTAGAAATTTTATTGATATATTGACTGGTTATATCTAAAGTAACTTGCTCACCATCTAGTAACTCATCCAAATCATATATCTTATACTCTTGTGTTCCCTTTAATGCGTAGGCTAACTTAAAGTGTCCTGTTACAATCGTATCCCCATCATAAATTCCTCCCCACGCTAATGTATTTTCTATAGTAGCAACTTGTTCTTCTCCATCTTCACTAAATAAATAAACTTCGTATAACTTATCTCCTTCTCTCAATTCAAACTGTTTATAACTTAACGCTTTAATCTGTTGCAAATTTAAATTCTTTGCGTGAGCTGTCACCCCAAATAAAATACCTAAAAATATTACACATATTGCTTGAACTGTACTTCTATATATCCCCTTCATCTTTTCCTCCTCATTTTTACTAAATATAATATATTCTTGTCTTTTTCTAAGTACCTGTGGTATCCATACTGGTTCACTTATAACAGCTTGACTTCTTCCTAAGTCTGTAATTTTTTCTTGCAAGTATTTTTTCTTTTTTCTTCAAAATCATAATTACTTGCCGAAGAATTCTTTTTTTACTTAGTTTACTTGTTCCCATGCCTTCTACTTCTTACAAGATGGTTGTCCCTAGAAAATATTCACTATCACGTTCTGATGCATAACTCTCCTCAAATAGCTGATTACATTGTTCCTTTTACCAAGCATATGATCTTTAATACTTGGGCACTTCTTGTCTCCTTTCTTAACATACATATGCTAGCCCTATCTACTAATATGAGTATTTTAAAAAGGCATATGAAGTATTTACTATCAACTACTCCATACGCCTCTTATCTCCATAATCTTATTTACTTTTCTTGTTGCAATATATTCAAAATAGCTTCACCATATTTTTTCTTCTAAAGAAGTTGGATGCTTCTTATCTTTACTTAAATTTAAAATGAATATGAAATCATACAAAAAATAAGTATCTCGTTAAGCAAAATACCTAACAAGATACTTATTAAAATAGATGATAAGATAACTTATAAATCTTTAAGTGTTTCATTTCTT
>CALGWE010000025.1:0-1907 GCA_937935915.1 uncultured Clostridia bacterium | reverse complement strand
ATTGAAACACAGTACGGTTCTAAAAGATGTGGTGTAAGAGATAAAGGGGCAAGATACCGCCTTTCTAAAAAGCATAGCATGATTGAAAAAATTAAACGTGAGAAAAGATCCAAACGTGCCATGAAAGAGGCAGGTATTGAATTTGATGAAAATGAGCGTATTCCATTCCATGAATCAGATTTAAAGTATTTTTATAAAAAGCCTAAAATGAAAAGGGATTCTAATGCAGTTGTTATTTGTATTATGGATACCTCAGGGTCTATGGGCCAAACAAAGAAATACTTAGCCCGTAGCTTTTATTTCTTACTGTATCAATTCTTAACCATAAAATATATGAATGTAGAAATAGCCTTTGTAGCCCATACTACAGTGGCAAAAGAAGTTAATGAAAATGATTTCTTCCACCGGGGTGAAAGTGGTGGTACCTATATTAGTAGCGGCTATGAAAAGGCATTAGAGCTGATTGCAGAGCGTTATAATCCAGCCAATTGGAATATTTACACCTTCCATTGTAGCGATGGTGATAACTGGGGCGAAGATAATGACAAAGCTGTAGAGCTTGCTAATAAATTATGTGAGACCTGTAACCTATTTGGTTATGGTGAAATCAAAACCAGTAGTTATACAAGTACCATTATGAGCCGTTACTTGGAAGATGTGAATCAGCCTAACTTTACAGCAGTTAAGATTACGAAGAAAGAGGACGTATGGACGGCATTTAAACAAATGCTTGCTGTAGAAAGTGGCAAAAAGGCTGTTGCAAAGGAGGAGGAGGCAGATGGACTACACGCTTAAAGATTTAGAGAGATATAATGCGCAAATCGAAGACATTGCCCAGGAGATTGGTCTTAGTTATTATCCACAAGAATTTGAAATTATAAGCTTTGAAGATATGCTGTGTTATGAGGCTTATGTGGGTATGCCTTCTCACTATTCACACTGGAGTTATGGTAAAACCTATGATCGGTTAAAGACAGCTTATAAATATAATTTAACAGGCTTGCCTTATGAAATGGTTATTAATTCCGATCCTTGTATTGCCTATTTGATGAAAGACAACACATTAGCACTACAAGTTTTAACAATCGCCCATGTATATGGCCATAATGATTTCTTTAAAAATAATCGGATGTTTACTACTTATACCAATGCCAAGGTAACGGTTGAACGTTTTAAAACCCATGCAGACCGCATTAGGGATTATATTCAAGATCCTAGCATTGGTTATGAAGCCGTTGAAAAAATATTAGATGCAGCCCATTCTATTAAATATCATTGTGGTGAATTTGAACCAGTACGCTATACAAAACCTGAAAAGCCAGAGTTCCCATATGAAAACCTTCTAGAGTTCATTAAGTATTATGGCAATCTAGAAGACTGGCAGCAGGATGTAATGAGTATTGTTATGGAAGAAAGCCGTTATTTCTTACCTCAAATTGAAACCAAGATTATGAATGAAGGATGGGCAACCTTTTGGCACTATCAAATCTTTAAACGTTTAGGTGTACCACAGGGCTTGGAACTTGAGTTTTACAAAGTGCATAATGGCGTTATTTGTCAAGTGCCAGGAAATCTGAATCCTTATTATATCGGCTTTAAGATTTGGCAAGACTTATATAATAAGTATGATGGAGACTTTAAAAAGCTTGCACAAATTAGAACGGCTGAGCGAGATGCCTCATTTATTAGAAGCCACTTAACTTATGAGCTTTGTGAAGAGAGTCACTTGTGTGAACTCGAAGAAGAAGAGCGCTATTATGTGGTTTCAGAGGTATCTAATGAAGAAGGTTGGAAGAATATTCGTAATACACTTGCTAATAGTGTAGGTATGGGAAGCATTCCAACGATTCGTGTAAAAGAAGTTTTAAGACATGAAAACACTTTAGTGCTAGAGCATGTAGGGGATG
>CALGWE010000024.1:0-1249 GCA_937935915.1 uncultured Clostridia bacterium | reverse complement strand
CACGTTATGTGGCAGATCAGATTTATTTAAAAGAATTTAAGAAGATATTACCTTCCCTATATGGGGTGTTAATGCTATGTGTGCCAATCACAGCTATAGTGACAGGCATATTTTATTTAAAATCGCCTATCACTTTTTGGTTTAAGATGTTAGCTTATACTTTTACAATTGAGATGACGATTATATGGATTTTAACTGTATATTTATCAGCCCTTAAGAACTATCGCAAGATTATAGGAGCTTATGGCGTTGGTTTTATTGTGACACTTCTTATGTTTTTAGGGTGGATGTTATTTGAATTTAAAGCCCTTCATATAGGCGCTATGCTGAGCATAAATATAGGGTTTTTAATGCTCATTTTATGTTTATATAAAGAAATTCTAATCTTTATGGGTAAGCAAGAAGAGGACTTAAAAATCTTTGAATTCCTTAATTATTTTCAGCAGTATCCAGGTTTATTTATATGTAACTTAGCCTATACTTTAGGGTTAACTTTATATATTGGAATAGCAGTTATGCCATACAAATTAGTGGTACTTATTATGTGGCACCTGCATATGACGTGCCAGCATTCTTTGCATTTCTAGCAATGCTGCCAACTATGGTTTATTTCGTAGTACGAACAGAGACTAGCTTTTATGAACAGTATGAACGCTATTATAGTTTGATTCGTCAAGGTGGGACCTATAACGAGATTCAAATGGCTAAAGATACTATGATAAAAAGCTTTTGGGAAGAGCTTAGAAATATTGGTGAAATGCAGCTTGTAGTGCTCATTGTTTTTGCTTTGGCAGGCTATATGATTTTATCAGGTTTTGGGGCCTCTCAAATATTATTACATACGTATTTAATGTTATTAGTAGGTACATTTAGTTGTAGCATCATGTATATCATCACTTTACTATGCTTGTATTATGATAATCGTAAGGATGCCGCCATTATTACCACAAGCTTTTTAATGGGTGTTATTATTTTTACAAGCTTAAGTGTTTATTATAAATATCTATATCAGGGATTTGGATTTTTCTTAGGTGCAACGGTTGCCCTATATATTGCATATTTTAGAATGGGTAAATATATGAAGGACTTAGACTATCATACTTTTTGTGCAAGACCTATTATTGATGAGGCGCCAAAAGGGATATTTACTTGGTTAGGAGACAAACTAATATAGTGACAAAAAGATTTGCTTATAGATAAAATAAGCAAATCTTTTTTGTTATATGCTGTTTTAGATAAAATGTTGCAT
>CALGWE010000023.1:0-1196 GCA_937935915.1 uncultured Clostridia bacterium | reverse complement strand
TACAAATGGTTCCTTACTTATCATAACCTTTAATCGAATCTCTTTTTCTTGATACCACTTTTTATGATATATTTTACCATCTCTACTTGTACATTTGCCTGCTTTATTTTTCATAATGCCAGCTATTTCAAATACAGATACATCATAATCATCTGCTATTTCGTTTACTTTAAGTCCCCCCCGTTTATAATGCACTCCAAAAAAATCGTTATTTGTCACATAAAATTGTCCATTATTAGCATTTTCTCCTACGTGTATGCATGGCATTTCTTCTCTTGACGGATAAACCTTTATATTCAGTTCTTTTCCTTGTGCATCAAATACATTAATGATATTCTTTGAAAACCATTTTTGCTGTACACTAAATAAAACTCCATTTGGTCTATCCTTTATTTGACTTCCCCTAGCATATTCACGCCAATGTGCAGGATTAATCTTAGGTTCATATGTAAAACACCCCACAAAAACTTTATCCCTTAATCTTAAGTCATTTATTCTTTTTATTTCTTCTAAATCATTTACATTTTCTAAATTAGAAAGTCTAAACCTTCTACTCTTTAATCAATGCATCTTGTGACGTACAATGAAATAGCTTAGGATACCGACTAGCAAATCCTGCTTGACGATTAATAAACTTATGTTTTCTTTCAGCGAGTTGAGCCTGTGGGGAACTTTGATACGTATCTAGTATCTGTCTTAAATCATTAAATCCGTGTACTTCTCTCCTAACAGTAATATAATCGTTAAATATTACTCTTTTACTTTTCACATTATCATCCTTTATATAAATATTTTCATTTTAGGCATTTTGTGTCTCTTGTTGGGGGCACGTGGTCTTTAGTATAAACCTTTATTTCAGTTTAGTTAGTAGGGGGATTACTTTAATAAACACTTTTCTCCCAGTTCCCATGTATGCCACAGTTGTGCAAGCAAACACAATTCTTTATCATTTACCTTCTTCCATGGTGCTAAGCTACATCGCTCATCAATCATGCCATTAAGATGTTTGCTACACATTTCTCTCATGTCACATTCTATACCACCGTAAATAGTTACTAGCTTATATAATGCAAGCATCGCTGAAAAATGTGCTGTGTTAGCAGCATTAGGTACCATTTCACAGCAACCATATGATTCATTTTTTGAATCAATTAATTGTATTATCGGAAAAGTCTCCATTAATGATAAGATATAAT
>CALGWE010000022.1:0-1844 GCA_937935915.1 uncultured Clostridia bacterium | reverse complement strand
CGAAATGAAACAAACAGTTTTAACCTTAAAAAAAGCTAAAGCAAATAATGAAAAGATAACCATGCTTACTGCATATGATTACATTTCAGCTAGTCTGATGGATCAAGCAGGAATTCACGCACTTTTAGTGGGGGATTCATTAGGCATGGTTTTTTGTGGTCTTGAAAATACATTAAGTGTCACTGTAGATCAAATGATTTATCATACACAGGCCGTAAGACGTGGGGCTAAAGAGGCTTTTGTTGTCACAGATATGCCATTTATGTCATATCAAACTTCTGTAACGGATGCCCTATATAATGCAGGACGTATCGTGAAAGAAGGTGGTGCCGAGGCCGTTAAATTAGAAGGTGGTAAAGCAATATGTCCTCAAGTAGAAGCCATCGTTAAAGCAGGTATTCCGGTTATGGGGCACCTTGGACTAACACCACAATCTATTCATGCCTTTGGCGGCTTTAAGGTACAAGGTAAAGCAGCCAAAGAAGCGAAGGAATTAATTGAAAGTGCCAAAGCATTAGAAGCAGCAGGCGCATTTGCAATTGTTTTAGAGTGCGTACCAGAAGAACTTGCAAAATGTATTACAGAGTGTATTAGTATACCAACTATTGGTATAGGGGCAGGTAATGGATGCGATGGACAAATTTTAGTTTATCAAGATTTATTAGGTATGTATGAAGGGATTGCGCCTAAATTTGTAAAACGTTATGCAGAAATAGGGACAATGATGAAGGAGGCATTTAAACAGTATAAGTCAGAAGTAGCAGATGGTGTCTTTCCTGACGTGACCCATAGTTTCCAAATGACAAAAGAAAATTTCGAAGCACTTACTAAGGAGGATTAAAAGATGAAAAGCGTTGCAACAATTCAAGAAGTAAGAGAGCAAGTGAAAGCATGGAAAAAAGAAGGATTAAGTATAGGTTTTGTCCCAACTATGGGGTATTTACATGAAGGACACCAAAGCTTAATTGCTAAGGCAGTAAGTGAAAATGACCGCGTTGTTGTAAGTATTTTTGTAAATCCAATGCAATTTGGGCCTCAAGAAGATTTAGCAACTTATCCTAGAGACTTGGCACATGATACAGCCCTTTGTGAAAAAACAGGCGCTGCTTTAATTTTCCATCCTACACCAGAAGAAATGTATTTACCTGATTTTTGTAGCTTTGTAGATATGAATGGTTTAACAAAAGGCCTTTGTGGTAAAACACGCCCTATTCATTTTAGAGGGGTATGTACTGTGGTGAGTAAACTCTTTAATATTGTGACACCAGACCGTGCCTATTTTGGGGAAAAGGATGCCCAACAACTGGCTGTTATTAAACAAATGGTTAGGGACTTAAATATGCCACTTGAAATCATTGGTTGCCCAATTATTAGAGAAGCAGATGGACTGGCTAAAAGTTCACGTAATACCTATTTATCTCCAGAAGAGAGAAAAGCAGCTTTAGTATTAAGCCGTAGTTTACAAGCAGCCAAGGCAAGATGTGAAGCAGGGGAACGTAAAGCAAGTGAAATTCAATCTGTGATTGAGGAGATCATCAAAGCAGAGCCATTAGCTAAAATAGATTATGTTGAAGTAGTAGACTCTAGAACACTTGAAAGTGTGACAGAAATTAAAGAATCTGTACTAGTAGCTATTGCTGTATATATTGGTAAAACAAGACTCATTGATAACTTTACATATAACATGAAATAAATTTTAGGAGAAGAAGATGGAACTTACATTATTAAAAGGAAAAATTCATCGTGCCACAGTAACAGAGGCCGCATTAGATTATGTAGGAAGTATTACAATAGATGTTTCTTTATTAGAGGCAGCACATATTTTAGAATATGAGAAAGTACAA
>CALGWE010000021.1:0-3396 GCA_937935915.1 uncultured Clostridia bacterium | reverse complement strand
ACAGTATGAAAATAGTTTGAGAGGTATGTGGATGGAATATATTTATGGCACGCGTGATGTAAGTCAAAATGAAAATAGTGTAGTGGTTTTAGGAAATTTTGATGGTGTACATAGAGGGCATCAAAGGCTATTACAAGTAGCAATGCAACAAGGAAAGATGAAGCAACTTAAGATGATTGTTTTTTCTTTTTATCCTCACCCAAGTTGGGTTATTGGAAATCAGCCAAAGCCACTGATCATGTCACGCAGGGATAAAAAACAAATTGTAAAAAGTTTAGGGATGGATACGCTCATTGAATATCCATTTACAAAGGCTTTTGCAAGTATTTCACCAGAAACGTTTTTTGAAGAGATTTTAATAGGACAATTAAAGGCCAAAGTATTAGTAGTAGGTGAAAATTATTACTTTGGTAAAAATAAGGCAGGTAATCCGGAATACTTAAAAGAATTAGGTACAAAGCATGGCGTAGAAGTATGTGTTGTACCAGCTGTAAAGTATGAAGAACAAATGATATCAAGCACAACAATTAGAAATTTAATTATTGAAGGAAATATAGAGCTTGCTAATGAGATGTTAGGACATCCTTACATGATAGTTGGGAATGTTATGGCAGGTAAACGGCTAGGACGTACGATTGGATTTCCAACGATTAATTTAATCGCAGATCCAGATCGTATTTATCCACCTAATGGTGTATATGCAACAAAAGTAACTGTATATAATAAAGAATATTTGGGAATGACTAATATAGGATATAATCCTACAGTAAATGGCACTAAAAAAATGATTGAAACACATATATTTGATTTTGATGAAGAGATTTATGGTGAGACTGTAGAAATAAGGTTTTATCATGCAATTAGAAAAGAGCAAAAATTCCAAAATATAGAAGCTTTACAACAGCAAATTGAAAAAGATTCCCAGACTGTAAAAAGAATGTTTAATTCATAATAAAGGTGTTTGCAAAATAAGAGGAGTTATGTTATACTAATCTACGTTGACGACCATTACTCAGATATTGGACGCTCCGACCGTATCTTAGTAAATGGCATATATATTTAAATTTTAGGAGGTCATGACAATGACAAAAGAACGTAAACAAGAACTTATTGCTCAATACGGTAGAAAAGCACAAGATACTGGTTCTCCAGAAGTTCAAATCGCTTTATTAACAGAAAGAATTAACCACTTAACAGATCACTTAAGAACACATAAAAAAGATCACCACTCACGTCGTGGTTTATTAATGATGGTTGGTAAAAGAAGAGGTCTTCTTGACTACTTAATCAAAACAGATATCGAAAGATACCGTGCAATCATCGCTCAACTTGGAATCAGAAAATAATTTTAAAAAGGGTGGAGTATTCCGCCCTTTTTTGTAAAGTTTCTAAAGAATTTGATATATTAAAGTCTTGAAAATACTTTACATATAGTTAACAACGATGTGAAAAAGAACTTGTAAGAAGATGAGGAATGATGTTTTGTGTGCAATGTTATAATTTGCTTAAAGATAATGAGAGTATAAAAGGCAATTTAAGCGAACTATAAGATTGCGCAACAAAAGTTTCTCTTCTTACTTCTTACAATGATTACTTGAAAGGAGAAATGTATATGGTAAAAAATTATTCAACCATGTTAGCTGGAAGAAAGCTTTCAGTAGAAATTGGAAAAGTAGCAGAACTTGCTAATGCATCAGCTATGGTAAGTTATGGTGATACAGTTATTCTTGCAACAGTAGTAGCAAGTGAAGAACCTAAGGAAGGGGTAGATTTCTTCCCACTTAGCGTAAATTATGAAGAAAAGTTCTATGCAGTAGGACGTCTTCCAGGTGGTTTCATCAAACGTGAATCAAGACCATCTGAAAAAGCGATTTTAACTTCAAGGGTAATTGACCGTCCAATGCGTCCATTATTCCCTAAAGATTATAGAAATGATGTTGTTATTACAACAACTGTACTTTCAGTAGATCAAGATTGTAGCCCAGAAGTGACAGCTATGATTGCAGCTTCACTTGTTGTGGATATTTCAGATATTCCATTTGCAGGTCCAGTAGGTTCTGTACAAGTTGGTTTAGTAGATGGAGAGCTTGTATTCAATCCAAATCAAGCTGAACGTCAAAAATCAGATTTAGCATTAACAGTATCTTCTACAAAAGATAAAGTTATGATGATTGAAGCTGGTGCAAATGAAGTTGCAGATGACCTTATGTACGAAGCAATTATGAAAGCACACGAATTCAATCAACAAGTTGTAACTTTCCTTCAATCTATCAAAGATGATTGTGGTAAAGAAAAAGATGCAGACTATGTAAAATTTGCTGTACCAGATGAAATTTATGCAGAAATCACTTCATACATTGGTAGTGAAGAGATGGAAAATGCAGTATTTACTGATGATAAACAAACAAGAGAAAAGCAACTTAAAATACTTAAAGATATGGTAATTGAAAAATTAACAGAAGCTGGTAAAGAAGATTACCTTGAGTATTTAGAAGATGCTTTCTATCAATTTGAAAAGAAAACTGTACGTAAAATGATCTTAAAAGATCACAAACGTCCAGATGGTCGTAAACTTAATGAAATTAGACACCTTGCAGCAGAAGTAGATTTACTTCCTAGAGCACATGGTACAGGTCTTTTCACAAGAGGACAAACACAAGTACTTACAGTAGCAACACTTGCTGCATTATCAGAAATGCAAGTACTTGATGGATTAGATGAATTAGAAGTATCTAAACGTTACATGCACCACTACAACTTCCCACCATATTCAGTAGGTGAAGCGCGTGCACCACGTGCTCCAGGTCGTCGTGAAATTGGTCATGGTGCTTTAGCAGAACGTGCACTTGTACCAGTACTTCCATCAGAATCAGAATTCCCATATGCAATTCGTACAGTATCAGAAGTACTTAGTTCAAATGGTTCTACATCACAAGCTAGTATTTGTGGTTCTACACTTGCACTTATGGCTGCTGGTGTACCTATTACAGCTCCAGTTGCTGGTATTTCAGTAGGTCTTGTAACAGGTGAAACTGATGATGACTTCGTACTTCTTACAGATATCCAAGGTCTTGAAGACTTCTTCGGAGATATGGACTTTAAAGTAGGTGGTACACATAAAGGGATTACAGCTATCCAAATGGATATGAAAATCCAAGGTTTAACACCAGAAATTATTAAAGGTGCATTAGAAAATACAAGAAAAGCACGTTACTATATCATTGATGAAATTATGCTAAAAGCTATTCCAACTGTACGTGATCACTTATCACCATATGCACCAGTTATTACTCAAATTACTATTGACCCAGAAAAAATTAGTGAGGTAATTGGACCAAAAGGTAAAATGATTAACCGCATTATTGAAGAAACTGGTGTTAAAATTGATATCGAAGA
>CALGWE010000020.1:0-1475 GCA_937935915.1 uncultured Clostridia bacterium | reverse complement strand
TACAGCGCCAACACTTGCTAATGTAGCTGGACTTACTCCGACTAACTTAGTTTTTGCTTCATTACTATACGTTACCATTCCTTCTTCAAAATAACTAGAAATGCCACTACAGCTTACTAGTGTTCCTGCTAAAAGACCACCTGTACACGACTCTACTGTTGCAACTGTATAATGATGTTTTTCTAAGCATGCCATAATCTGTTCTTCCAGTTTATCTTCATTATAACCGATAACATATTCTCTTAAACGTTTTTCTACCTTATTTTTACAAGCGTTGGCTCTCTCACAGGCCTCCTCTTTTGTTGTTCCCTTAGTGGCAATACGAACAACCACTTCATAGTCACCAATATAAGGTGCAACTGTCCCCCATTCAAACTCACCTAATAAATCAGCTATTTGCTCTGCCATTACACTTTCGCCTATACCAAATAGTTTGACATCTACTGTTTCATAGTATGTGGTCATCTGTTTTTCAAAATATGGCATAACAGATTCATTAAACATAGGCTGCATTTCCTTTGGTGGCCCTGGAAGTAATACAATATGCGCCCCATCATGTTTTAAAATACAGCCTGGTGCTGTGCCATGATGATTAGCTAATATATAGGCATCTTTAGGGAATAATGCTTGTTTTTTATTATTTTCACTCATCGTACGTTTTGTACTTTTAAAATACGCTTCAATCTCTCTAAGGGCTTCTTGCTGCATTTCAAGTGGCCTTCCCAAATGCTCACATACGACTTCTTTTGTTAAATCATCCTTAGTTGGTCCAAGTCCCCCTGTTAATATAATAAGTTCTGCACGTTTTAAAGCAATTTCTATTGCTGATTTAATCGTCTCTGGTTCATCACATACAGCAGTATGGTACTTAGGCATAATCCCTATTGTTTGTAACTGCCTTGCAATATATCCTGCATTGGTATTAATTGTATGTCCCATTACAACTTCATTTCCTACTGCAATAATTTCTGCTTTCATTCTATACACCTCTCTTTTAATATAAGTTTTATTATACCATAGTTTATAATTAAACTTTTTAAAAAAAGTGTTACAAAACTCACCTTACTAGTTTTGTAACACTCCTATTAATTTTGCTTAGCTTCAACTTTATCAGCTTTTAAAAATGCTTCACGGCAATCCCAAGAGCAAAAGAAGTATTCTTTTCCTTCTTTAAATACACGGTAAGCATCTCCCTTTTTTATCTCTTTATGACAAATTGGATCTACTACAATTTCTTCAGCTGGAGATTTCTCTTTTTCACTTGCCACTGGCATTTGTCCTTTTTCAATAATTTTAACTTCACCATTTACAATGCTGATTCCTTGAATATTAGGATTATCTTTTTGCATTTTCATAATCTTTCTTACTTTAAACAGTGCTATAAGTAAATTAAAAAAGCTAATTGCTCCTATTACTAATATGATATCCATAATAATTTCTAAGATCATTATTTCACCTCATTCATTTATGTTCTC
>CALGWE010000019.1:0-1786 GCA_937935915.1 uncultured Clostridia bacterium | reverse complement strand
ACATAAATTTTACATTTTGCATTTTTTTAACAAAACCTTATAAAATTAGGCTTTTTCAAGTAAATTGCTCTTTAATCCACAGGGAACTTTATACTTAATTTCCATTTAAAGTATTTTAATTCCATTTATTTGAATTTCTTACACTTTGTTTACATTTACAGTTTTATGGCAATATAGTATATTTCTTCATGTTATCAAACAACTAACAGTAAATGGATATATTATTATTAGAGGGAAATTTAAACTATGAACAACAAATGGAGAACTATCAATTATTCTACAAAGAAGATGACGACAGCACTCTGTATCGCAGCTATGGCTATACAAGCACCTATCGTTACATTAGCTAATGATTTACCAAGCTATGCAACATCTATGGATATGCTCGAAAACTCTTTTAATTACACATTAAAAGATAACGGTCAAAGTTACGAAGCAGCTAGCATGCATGTATCTTCTTTACCAACTACAACTGATATGATTTATGGTGAAAAAGAAATTGTTAATATCAATAAAGGTTGGTCTTTTACAGACTATGCAGGTAATAAAATAAACAACATTAATTTGCCACATTCATGGGAAGGTCCTTATTCTATGAATAGCTTTACATCAACTTATGAGAAAACGTTAGATGTAGCGCCATATAAAGGTAAAAATTTATTTTTAAAATTCCATGGAGCTAACAAAAATACTACATTATATATTGATGGTAAAAAAGTTAGCACTGATGTAAATGGTGATGGATTAGTAACTTCAGATGAGGGAACACATATCGGTGGTTTCTCTGCTTTTACAGTTAACATTACAGATTATGTTAAGGGAGATACTATAAATATTAAGGTAGAAACTACTAACTTTGATTTAAAAACTATGCCAATTAATACAGACTTTACTCACTTCTCTGGTCTTTATAGAGATGTAGATTTAATCGCTACAAGTGATATTTACTTTGCTACAGAAGATTATGGTTCTGAAGGAATCTATATCACACCTACTGTAGACCTAGAAAACAATGTAGCAACAATTGCGACAAAAGCAGCACTTTCTTATAAATTAGAAGAGGCTCAAGAAGTAACATTACGCGCAACACTTAAAGATGCAAATGGCAATAGTGTAAATACAACTGAAATGAGTGCACATTTAGAAGCTGGTGAAACAATAGCTTCTGCTTTCAACTTACCAAATATGACAATTAACAATCCACATCTTTGGAATGGTTTAGAAGATCCATACTTATATACAATGGATATCGAAATTTTAGATATGAATGGCAATATTTTAGATGGTCAATCAGAACGTATTGGGATTCGTGAATACAAAGTTGATACAAATGGTTTCTATTTAAATGGTAAACCCTATCCTTTACGTGGAGTTGGATTCCACCAAGATAGAAAAGGCTACGGAAATGCTGTTCCTAAATCATTACGTTTACAAGATCTTAATACAGTAAAAGAAATTGGGGCAAATGCAATCAGAACTACTCACTATCCACATGAACAATATGTTTATGATTTAGCAGATGAAATGGGACTTGTAGTATGGGCTGAAATTCCTTTCTACTTAGTTGCTTCAAAAAGTGATTTATTCGATCACACAACTAAAACTCAATTAAAAGAGATGATTAGACAAAACTATAATCACCCTTCTATTGCTATATGGTGTATTCAAAATGAGGTAAATACAAATCCTCAATACGCAATGTTCGGGCCTGATTATGATGTCTCAGCAGAAGAATTAGGTACACTTATGAAAGAACTTGCTACTCTCGCTAAAACTGAAGATAGTA
>CALGWE010000018.1:0-2406 GCA_937935915.1 uncultured Clostridia bacterium | reverse complement strand
ATATGTATTATCCAAACTATTTTGTATGGCTAAATCAATTAAAAGTTTATCGAGACATACTGAATATTTTTTTTGATTACCATGGCCAGTGTACTCGTTAGAAGCAGTAATAATCCCACAGTCCTCTAATTTTTTTATATGACTTGTGAGTGCGCCGTTGGTAATATTAAGTTTACTTGCTAGTTCATTCATATTGTAATTGGGATTTGTAAGTAAGAGTTTTATGATTTCTATGCGAATTTCTGAACCAAGTGCTTTGAAAAGATTAAGTCCTTCATCTAAAGTTTTAATATGTAACATAGGAACCTCCAAGGTTATGTTTTTAATATATAAAATATTATAGTTATACAGAAAATAATAGTCAAATATAAATTTAGATATTAAAATAAATTATTATACTACAAAATAAGTTAATAGGGGGCATTAGAATGGCTTTACAGAATGAAAAAGTAAAAAAATTACTTCAAAATGGAAAAGCAGTATTAGGCATTGAATTTGGCTCTACACGTATTAAAGCAGTATTAGTAGATGAGGAAAACAATACAATTGCTATAGGCAGTCATGAATGGGAAAATCAATTTGAAGAAAGTGTATGGACTTATAGTGAAGAAGCTATATGGGAAGGGCTTAGAGCTTGTTATAGCAATATGGCTGGGGAAGTATATAAACAATATGGTGTAGTCATTGAAAAATTAGGGGCTATAGGTTTTAGTGGGATGATGCACGGTTATATGCCTTTTGATAAAACAGGGAAATTATTAGTACCATTTAGAACATGGCGTAATACGATAACAGGTGAGGCTTCAGAAAAGCTTACAAAGTTATTTAATTATCACATTCCTCAAAGATGGAGTATCGCTCATTTATATCAAGCTATTTTAAATGGGGAAGCACATGTGGGAGAAATTGATTACATTACAACCTTAGCAGGATATATTCATTGGCAACTTACAGGGGAAAAGGTAATGGGAATTGGTGAAGCTTCAGGTATGTTTCCAATAGATTTAGAAGCTAAAGATTATAATAGGAAAATGATGGCTAAATTTGATGGAGCTATTGAAGACAAAAAGTATGCTTGGAAGATAAAAGAGATTTTACCACAGGTAAAAGTGGCTGGTGAGTTAGGGGGAAAACTTACTGAAGAAGGTGCAAAACGCTTAGATGCTACAGGACATTTACAAGCGGGCATTCCAATTTGTCCACCTGAAGGGGATGCCGGAACTGGTATGGTGGCTACTAATAGTGTTATGAAACGTACAGGTAATGTATCAGCAGGAACCTCTGTATTTGCCATGATTGTTTTAGAAAAAGAATTATCAAAAGTATATGATGCCATTGATTTAGTAACAACACCAACAGGTGAATTAGTAGCTATGGTACATTGTAATAATTGTACTTCGGATTTAAATAGCTGGATTAATCTGTTTGAAGAGTTTGCTGGAGCTTTAGGCGTAAATGTAGATAAGAATAAATTATTTACAGTGTTATATGAAAAAGCATTAGAAGGTGAACCTGATGCAGGTGGATTACTTGCCTATAATTACTTCTCAGGTGAGCATATTACTGGTTTTGAGGAAGGTAGACCTTTATTTGTAAGAGCCTCACAATCTAAATTAAATTTAGCAAACTTTATGCGTGCACACTTATTTACAGCTTTAGGAGCACTAAAGATTGGGTTAGATATTTTAATGAAAGAGGAGAAAGTAGCTGTAGATGAAGTTTTAGGTCATGGTGGTTTATTTAAGACTAAAGGTGTAGGGCAAAAAATATTAGCAGCAGCTATTAATGCACCAGTATCAGTTATGGAGACTGCTGGAGAAGGTGGTGCTTGGGGAATTGCAGTACTTGCTAAGTATATGAGGGCTAAACTTGAGGGTGTTACAAACATGAGTTTAGAAGAGTATTTAGCGAAGGATGTCTTCGCTCATGAAAAAATGAGTAAGATGAATCCAGATGCAAATGATGTAAAAGGTTTTGAAAGCTTTATGACACGTTATAAAAAAGGTCTTGAAATTGAAAGTGCAGCAGTAAAATCTTTAAATTGGGGTGAATAAAATGTTAGAAGAACTTAAGGTGCAAGTTTATAAAGCCAATATGGAATTACCAAAAAGAAAGCTTATTACTTATACTTGGGGAAATGTAAGTGGCATAGACAGGGAAACAGGTTATTTCGTCATTAAACCAAGTGGGGTAGATTATGATGTATTAAAGCCGGAAGATATGGTTGTAATGGACTTAGAGGGAAATAAAATTGAAGGGAAATATAAACCATCTTCAGATACACCAACACATCTAGAGCTTTATAAAGCCTTCCCTGAAATCGGAGGGGTCGTACATACACATTCGCCATGGGCGACTTCATGGGCACAAGCTGGTAGAAGCATTCCATGTTATGGGACAACTCAT
>CALGWE010000017.1:0-2406 GCA_937935915.1 uncultured Clostridia bacterium | reverse complement strand
ATTCTTCTTTTGTTAAAAGGTCTGTTACTGTCGCCCTATAAGATGGCTCCAATAAAGATGAAAAAACGGCACTAATAAATACCCCAATGCAAATTTGATAAAGCTTTGCCCCACCTTGTAACATGCAAATTAAAATATACAAGATTCCCAATGCTGAGCAGCCATCCCCTATCATCATGAGTACGCGCCGATCATATCGGTCTGCTAATACTCCTGCCGGTACACTTAATAACAATGTTGGTAAAAAAGCTAAAAGCGTTACAAGTGCCATACTTGCTGCACTACCTGTAATTTGAAATACATACACCCCAAGACCAAAGCTTGTTAAACCGCCGCCAATAGAAGATATTAATTCACCTGACCAAAGCAGCATAAACTTTGAAAAATTACTTTTTGTTGCTATACCTTTTTCATACATTCTTATATACCTCCCCATTTTATATAGATAGACTGTCTGTCGGTTAATTTTTAAAAAACAAAGGAACTTATTGTTCCTTATGTTTTATCTAAGCTTCATTCACTTTTCAGCTTATTCTGGTTTATCCCCAAATATAGGCATCATTGTTTCCAATAAACTGCCTGGCTTCATCTCAAGTAAACGCTCCACATTATAAATAAATGCCATAACCTTCTTTTGTTCTTCTTCTGGCGTCTGGTCTACTAAATCATCAAAAGCCATAGTTGCATAAATCATCACCATTTCCACTGTTTCTGCTGGATAATCACTGTGACATATCCCTTGGGCAATGCCATCATTAACAATGTCCGTAATAATAGGATTTACTTTGCTGAGTAGACTTGTTTGCATCTTTTGATGCAGTAATGCATTTTGTGGTCTATGCATTTGTTCCATCACCACATGTCCTATCTCATTATCTATATTCAGGGACATAATTGTTTGTGTCATGCGCTCTAAAACTGGTATATCTTTATTCCCTGCTATTGTAGCTGCTTTCTCAGTAACACCTATTGTGATTCTTTCAATCATGGCATCTAAAATATCTTCTTTAGATTTAAAATGATAATAAAGTGTGCCTCTCGCAATGCCTATCTCTTTTAAGATATCATTCGTGCTGGTACTATCAAATCCCTTTGTACAGAACAATCTCTCAGCTACATCTAATATTTCATTTTTACGTACTTCTGCATCTTTTATAACCCTCACGAATACCCTTCTTTCTGCTTTACCTATAAGCTTATTATAATTGTTAATCGACTACCTGTCGGTTATAATCTATCACTATTATATCCTATCGTCAAGAGTTTTAAACACACTTTTCTGAAAACTTATCAATTCTCATTTTCTTGACTTGTACGTTTTAAATGGGCATACACTGCCACATATACAAGTCCTTCTCCTAAACTTTCAAAGGCTTCAGCAATTCCTTCAAAACCAGTACCACTTAATAAAATCACTACTGGAATATAAAGAATGGTCATTACTAATGGATTGCATACTACCATCCATTTAGGACATTTCAATACGCCTCTTACAATCAAAGTAATCATTAAAATAGATTGAAGTAAAATAACCACAACCATAATAAATATTTTCAATATCCCAATATATGTACTCCAAGATTTTGCAATGGCACCTGCCATTTCTTGTGAAGCCCCAGCGGCAATGCCTAGTTTGTAGGTCATAGGCATAATGCCTGCAATCATAAAATGGCCTATAGATGTTAAACAAATACCAGCTAATACAACTGCTGCTAATCCTCGCATGTATACGGAACAATTTTGTTTTACAATTTGATACACACTTTGAAAAGCAAATACTAATAATACACTACCAATGCAGCCTAAATAAAGTGTTGCAACACCCCGCCACATTTGCATACTTTCCCAAGTACCATAAATAGTGTTTTGATCATGATAACCTGGTAAGAAATAAATACACCAATCTCCAATGGCAAATAACAAGCCGCCTATAAATCCTAAAATAGTTAACAGTTTCATCTTTTTAATATCCATTTTATCCCCCATAAAAATTAAAATTTATACTCTATTTGCCTACTATCAAAATAAACAAGTTCCTTATCTGGATATACCTTTATAGCCTGTGCATGTGTCGCAAGTTTTAATTTCATATCTTTATTTGTCCTAAAATCACTCCCAATGCACTTCCATCCTACTGCAACAATCTCTCCTTTTCTTTCTTCTTTTCCTTGACGCTCATCACTATAGAAAGTTAAAGTTTCATTTACTTTATCAAACTTAAATACTCCATGTCCTGATACACCTTTATAAGTAATCGTGACTTTTACAGTTTGCTCATCTACCTCTTCATATGTAATATACGGTGATAATAAAAATCCAGGATTCATCATAGCAGATTCTGCTAAGATTGTGATATATACTACTCTCTGCATATCTTCTACTGGCTGATCAAAAATTTGAATAGCT
>CALGWE010000016.1:0-12944 GCA_937935915.1 uncultured Clostridia bacterium | reverse complement strand
TGTCTGCCAATTCCAGCATTCCCGCATTCATTTATTTTTTCCTCTCTCAAGGACAAGATTCATTATATATAAATCGACTTGATATGTCAACATTTTTTTATTTTTTTTTGTACCTTCTACATACTTTTAAAACTATCTATGTTAAAATAGATTTGTAACTTTTTGGAGGTGTATGCATGAAAAACTTTTGGAAGAACAACCATTACTTTGAAATTTCCTTATACGCCCTTGGCGTCATTATCTTATCTATTTTATTTTATCGTGTTTCTTCTAACACTGATAATATTGCACCTTCTATAATGGCGTTTGTGAAGGGTATTACAAGCGTTCTTTCGCCAATCTTTTATGGACTTCTTATTGCTTATTTATTTAATCCTATCATGGATTTCTTTGAGCGATACTTATTAATGTGGATTAAACCAACGCAAAAACGTCAGAGGACTTTTATTCGTACAACTTCTATTCTGGCAGTTTACTTATGTGTTGTAGGAACTATTATCATTATGTTCCGTTATCTTATTCCACAACTGGCAAACAACTTAAAAGAATTAGCGACAATGTTACCTATTTATAAGAGGGAACTTACAACTACACTTACAGAGCTTCAACAAGGCTTAAATCAAAATGGTATTATTCTA
The DNA here is from genome assembly GCA_937935915.1 of uncultured Clostridia bacterium. Taxonomy (GTDB): domain Bacteria; phylum Bacillota; class Clostridia; order Lachnospirales; family Cellulosilyticaceae; genus Cellulosilyticum. The sequence goes on along the minus strand of CALGWE010000016.1, from coordinate 12,306 downwards.
CCTAACGAACTTAATGTAGCTACATTATTTGATCAATTTGATCTACAAAAGCTTTTATCAACCTCTGCTTTTGATGCAATCAATAATTTAGTAACAATCATTATGTCTCAAGCAATTACTATTGCTTCTTCATTACTTAATTTAGTAATGGGGCTAGTTATTGCATTCTATGCACTTATGCAAAAAGAAGCATTTGCTTATGCTTCAAAACGTGTAACTTATTCTCTGCTTCATAAAAAACGTGCTGAAAAAGTAATCGCTATTTTTTCAGAAGGACATAGTGTTTTTATTCAATTCTTTGTAGGGAAATTTATTGATTCATTCATTATAGGTGTGATTGCTTTTATTGGATTATATTTCATGAAAAATCCATATGCCCTATTATTAGCAGTAATCGTTGGAATCTTTAATATGATTCCATACTTCGGACCAATATTAGGTGCAATTCCTGCTGTAGCCATTACATTATTTGAAGGATTACCAGCAGCTCTAGCTGTTTTAGTCTTTATTGTTATCCTTCAACAATTCGATGGTTTAGTCTTAGGCCCTAAAATTCTTGGAGATTCTATTGGACTTAGTCCATTTTGGATTATCTCAGGTATTATTATCGGTGGTGCACTTTGGGGACCTCTCGGAATGTTCTTCGCTTCACCAATCATTGCAGTAACCTTAACAAATATCAATCGCATAATTGATGCCAAACTTATTGCAAAAGATGTAACTTTAGTAGAACTAGAAAAACCAATCCCACCTTATAAAAGACCACAATCGCCAAGACAGTGGTATAAAAATAGAAAGCAAAAAAAATAATTTATTTCATAAAAAATAGCTGTATAAACTTATTTTCTTTAGTTTATACAGCTATTTCTTTAATACTTTCTTCTAACATTTATCTATTTACTATTTCTTCTCTTTCTTTACAGGTCTTAATATTTCATACCCTATTGTTTCTGGGAGATGGCGCTGATAAACCATATTCACAGCTTCATTCCATTCATAACCTTTTTCTTCAGGATTAAAGTGCCAAGCTAAATCCTCTACTCTCTTCATTACCTCACCACAATCTTTTAAGAAATCAAAAGCTGGATGATAAAATACGAGATAATCAGTAGCTGGTACTTCTCTTATTTCAAACCCTTTAGGAATAACACCATTATAGTCAGCATCTACTCCAAAACCATAAAAGTATCCTCTTTTACCATTTTCCTCAAACCATCCTGCTGTATGCACAGTTACAATAGAATTTGCTACATGATTCATACTATCAATGATGCCACAAACCTTATCACAATCATGTCTATTCCAAAAACTCATATAATCTTTTGCATCTAAGTCCCAAATACCAATATATTTATGTGCTGGGATGTGTTCAACTCTTACATTTGCATTTGTTAAAATTGTTTTATTCATAATGGATTCTCCCTCTTTCAAATAATATTCAGGAAAGACTACATTCTGCATGTTTCGTAGTGGCACCGGCACTGGATTTCTTCGATATGCCGCTGGTGTACATCCATAAGCATTCATAAAAGCCCTCGTCAGAGCCTCTTGAGAAGAATATCCATACTTTAAAGCAATATCCATAATACGCTGCCTACTATCCCTTATCTCCAAAGTCGCCCTAGCAAGTCTTCTTCCAGCAATATAACTCTTAAGTGTCATCCCCACAATCTCATGAAACTTCACAGAACAATAATAAGGTGAATACCCTATCTGCTGCGACATCTCCAATAATGTCGGATTCTCTTCCAAGTGATCTTCAATCCAATAAATCATCTTCTGTATTGCCTCATGCCACTCATACATTGTTTATCTCTCCCTTCTCCAAAATAATACCACCCTCCCAGCCCCCAATTCTTGATATAACTTGCAAAGTATTATAAAAAGGAAAGTCAAAAAATACCCCCATCTCATGCTACCTTCGGAACAATTTGTTGCTAGTCTTAGTGAAGATAATCAATACGGTTTTAGGTCGAGTGTCCGAGCGAAGCGAGTTTTCGACCGTTGTATTGATTATCAAGCTTAGACTAGCACAAATTGTGTAGAGTGTAGCTGAGTGGGGGTATTTTTTGACGGACCCTTAAGGAATCCTTGTCTTATAGCATACCTTCGATTTTTTGTTGAAGTGCTGTTTTTGGTAATGCACCTACAACTGTATCTACTACTTGACCATCTTTGATTAAGATGATTGTTGGAATGCTCATTACATTGTATTTGCTTGCGATAGCACGATTTTCATCTGTGTTAATTTTTCCGATCTTAACCTTTCCTTCGTACTCTGTAGCTAATTCGTCAATAACTGGTGACATCATTTTGCATGGTCCACACCAGTCTGCATAGAAGTCTACTACTACTGGAATTGATGATTCAAGTGCTTCTGTTTGGAAGTTTCCATCTTCAAATTTAAATGCCATTTTTGTTCCTCCTTAAATATATATATCATATGCTTTACTTATAACATTCTTTAAACTTAAACACAAGGTTAGTTTATTATATATCATTTATAAATGCAATATAATATTCTCCTTATTTATTATGACTTTATCTGATACTTCTATTCACATAAAAAAGCAACCTCATCAAGTCTTTGACTATCATAAGGTTGCCTTTTTACCATTTCTTCTCACACTTTTGTTTTCAAAGTTTATTTGCTATTTTGTCTATTTGGTTTTACTGCTTCTAAGCGATTAATAGTAAATCCAAGCTCTGAGAATTTCTTTTCGTACTCTGTCATAATGTTATCTTCCATATCACTATTGTGTAAATCTAAAGTAACATTTTTCATAAGCCAATTTCTAAGTGAAAGTTCTTCAATTGATGAAGCAAATAACCCTTTGTTATCTGTTTTGAAGTGGATTTCACCATTATCTACTAAGATTTGTTCATAACGATCGAGGAATTCTCTATATGTTAATCTTCTGTTTGCATGTCTTTTCTTTGGCCATGGATCTGAGAAGTTAAGGTAAAGTCTTTCTACCTCTCCTGCCTCAAATATATCTGTACAGTTGTGTACATCAAAGAATAAGAATCTCAAATTTTTAGGTGCCTCTTCACTTGCATTAGCTTTTTTACAAGCTTTATATACAACTGTTTCCGCTCTTTCAGCTGCAATATAATTAATATCTGGATTTCTTAAAGCAAGTTGTGTAATGAAACCACCTTTACCACATCCAAATTCTACATGAATAGGATTGTCGTTACCAAAGTGTTCTTTCCATTTTCCTTTTAATTCTTCTGGATTTTGAATTACTCTTTCATCTTGTGCTAAGTAATCTGTAGCTCTTGCATCTCTTCTTAAGCGCATAAGGATATTCCTTTCTCTCGTGCCATTCAATTTATTTTAAAACTTTTGTTTTCTAACTAAATCATTCTTATTCATTATAATAAGGCCTACCTAGAAAATCAACATATATAAATTTCCTGCACATTCTTAGCCTATGATAAAACAGCCTCCAAGTGTTTTTCCTTGGAGGCCATTTCATTTTTTCTATCTTATAAATTTTTATAACTTAAAACTTTATGGTTTCGCACATATTTATAATACTTCTACAATGCTTCTAGCAAACTCTTCTAAAGCAGGTGCAGCTGCTTCTCCTTTTTCCTCAACAATCTTAACAACTGCACTTCCTATAATAATGCCATCTGTGTAATCTTTAAGCACTGCTGCTTGCTCAGCATTAGAAATACCAAAACCTAGAGCTGTTGGAATCTTACTATACTTTTTAATGCTCTCAAACATTTCACCAAAATCTGTTTCAATTTGACTTCTCATACCTGTTACCCCTAAAGAAGAAACACAGTATAAGAAGCCTCTAGCCTCTTTACAGATTTTTTCTGTGCGTGCTCTAGAAGTTGGAGTTACAAGGGCAATAAGGTCAATATCAAAGTCCCTTGCATATGCATCAAATTCTTCTTTTTCTTCACAAGGTAAATCTGCAATGATTACGCCATCTACTCCCACTTCCTGACATCTTTTAAAGAAACCTGCAATGCCATAGTGATAGATTGTATTAGCATACATTAAAAATACTAATGGAATTTGAGTATTTTTCCTTACTTTTGCTACCATATCAAATACTTTATCTACATGGATATCATTTTCCATAGCACGTAAATTAGCTTCTTGAATGACAGGCCCATCAGCTACTGGATCTGAAAATGGAATACCAATTTCAATAAGTGTACTACCACCTTTTTCTAAAGCATAAATAAACTGCTCTGTTGCATCTAAGTTTGGATCACCTGCTGTTATAAATGGAATAAATGTTTTTTTACCTTCTGCTTTTTTCTTTTCAAATACTAACCCAATATTACTCATGAAGATCTACCCCCTTATATCTTGCAATTGCTGCTACGTCTTTATCCCCTCTACCGGATAAAGTAATCACTAAAATTTTATCTTTCCCCATAGTTGGTGCTATTTTCTTAGCTAATGCTACGGCATGTGAACTTTCAATAGCTGGAATAATTCCTTCTATTTTAGATAAATATTCGAAAGCTTCTACAGCTTCATCATCTGTAATAGGTAAATATGTGGCACGTTCTGTATCTTTTAAATAACTGTGTTCTGGCCCTACCCCTGGATAATCTAATCCTGCTGAAATAGAATAAACTGGTGCAATACTACCATTGTCTGTTTGTAAGAAATAAGATTTCATACCATGGAAAATACCCGGTGTTCCTTTCGTCATTGTAGCTGCTGTTTCAATTGTTTCAATGTCTCTACCACCAGCTTCAGCCCCATAAAGGGCAACTTCTTTGTCTCCTATAAAATCATAAAATGTACCAATTGCATTACTTCCGCCACCTACACAAGCCATAACAGCATCTGGAAGTTTACCTTCTTTAGCCAACATTTGTGATTTAATTTCTTTTCCAATAATACTTTGGAAGTCTCTTACCATTTCTGGATATGGATGTGGCCCTACTGCTGAACCCATACAGTAGAATGTAGTTTCTACATTTTGTGCCCAATCTTGAAGAGCTGCATTTACTGCATCTTTAAGTGTTCTAGTTCCTGTTTTAACAGCATTTACTTTAGCACCTAAAAGTTCCATACGATATACATTAAGCGCCTGTCTTACTGTATCTTCTTCTCCCATATAAATTTCACATTCGAATCCCATAAGTGTCGCAATTGTTGCTGTTGCAACCCCATGTTGTCCTGCCCCTGTTTCAGCAATAATACGTTTTTTCCCCATACGTTTTGCAAGTAACATTTGTCCTAATACATTATTGATTTTATGAGAACCTGTATGATTAAGATCTTCACGTTTTAAATAAATTTTTGCCCCACCTAAATCTTTAGTCATTTTCTCTGCATAATAAAGGAGAGATGGCCTACCTGTATATTCTTTAAATAATAAATCTAATTCTTCATTAAATGCCTTATCATCTTTATAAAATTCATATGCTTTTTCAAGTTCTTCTAATGCTATCATTAATGTTTCTGGAACATATTGTCCGCCATACATGCCATATTTCCCTTTTTTACTCATGTTTTTCACCTCATCAATAATTTTATATTACTTGATCATTTCATTAAAAATATCTATAACCTGTTTAATCTTATGTTCATCTTTAAAATAAGCATTGTCCTCTAATTTGCTACTCATATCAATAGCGTAAGGTTTGTGCGCTATGGCTTCTCTTAAATTATCGCTGCCTATACCTCCTGCCAAGAAATATGGTTTTTGAATTTGTCTACCTACAAGTGATTTCAGTTTATCCCAATCAAAGCTTTCACCACTGCCACCATATGCTCCTGCTGTATAAGTATCAAACAAATAATAATCTATAGGTGCCCATTCTAAGGTTTCTAATTCATTTATTAGTTCCTCCTGACTTTCTACACGAAGCGCCTTTATAATAGGTACATTTGTTTCTCGCTTAAGCTGGGCAATATAAGTGTTATCTTCATCCCCATGTAATTGAATACAATCAATGACGCCTTCTTCTACACATCTGCAAATGTTAGCAATTGATTCATTAACAAATACACCTACCGCCTTAATATCTGGATGAAGTTTATTTTTTAAAATCTTAGCTTCATCCAAAGATACCCGACGTTTACTTTTCGCAAACACAAACCCTATATACTCTGGTCTATATTTATTCACAGTTTCAATATCTTCTAACCTACGTAATCCACAGATTTTAAGTTTTACCATGTATAACTCCTCAATTTTCTATATGTTATAGACATTTTTAAACTTCTATCAACTCTTTCAACCTATTTATTCTATCACCAGATTTTACAACGCCCTCTCCAATAAGTACGGCATTGGCACCTAAGCTCTTTATAAATTTCATATCCTCTAAAGTTTTCACACCACTTTCAGCTACGAAAATACATTCTTTAGGTAGGAGTTTGCTAAGTCTTTCAGAGACACTTAAACTCACCTCAAAGGTCTGTAAATTACGGTTGTTTACACCAATAATTCTTGCACCTGCTGCTAATGCCCTTTTTACTTCTTCCTCATTATGGGTTTCAACTAAAACATCCATCTCTAATTCATGAGCTTTTTGAAGTAAGTTCTTTAATGTCTCTTGCTCTAGAGCGGCCACAATTAATAATATTGCATCTGCTCCTATTGCTTTAGCTTCATAAACTTGCCATTCGTCTATGATGAAATCCTTCCTTAGTAAGGGAAGTTTTACTTCACCTTTAATAGCTGTTAAATAGCTATTATCTCCTTTAAAATAATCAGGCTCTGTTAAAACAGATATAGCTGATGCCCCGCCCTTTTCATAATCCTTAGCAATACCTATATAATCAAAATCCTCACATATAATCCCCTTAGACGGAGAGGCCTTCTTAACTTCTGCAATAATCTTTGTATTTGGGGACAGGTCTTTAATACTGCTACTTAGTGCTTCAAAAAAACTATAGTGGGGATATGTGCTATTTCTTATTTGTACTTTAAAATCTTCAATAGTCATTTGCTTTTTTAACTGACTGATTGCTTGCTGACGTTTTGTAATAATCTCATCTAAAATCATGCCATCACCTGCCCAAATGAATTTGTCTTAGTAATAAACTCATTAAGCTTTTCAAGGGCTTTACCTGAATCGATCATTTCTGCTGCTAGATTAAGGGCTTCTTTTAAATCCATATTTAAGGCAACCTTTAAGGCTACAGCTGAATTTAAAAGTACCATATCTCGTTTAGGTCCTTTTTCACCTTTTAAGATGCTAAGCGCAATTTCTTTATTCACCTTTGCATCATCCCCTACTAAGTCAGATTGCTTACATAGGCCTAGGCCTAATTCTTCTGGGTTGATTACAAATGATTTAAGTTCTTTTCCAATGACTTCACAAACAGTAGTTGGGGCACATAATGAAACTTCATCCATGCCATCTTGCCCGTGAACAACCATAGCATGTTTAACACCTAAATTAGCTAATACTTGGGCCATTGGCTTAACAAGCTCTTCTGAATAAACACCTAATACTTGTAAATTAGCTAAGGCTGGACTAGCTAAAGGTCCTAGTATATTAAAGATTGTACGTACACCCATTTGTTTTCTAGCTGCTGCCACATATTTCATTGCACTGTGATAAACTGGTGCATACATGAAACAGAAATTTATTTCATTTAAAATCTCTTCACTTTGTTCTTTTGTTACATCTAATTTCGCGCCAAGTGCTTCTAAAACATCTGCACTTCCACACTTACTTGAAATACTGCGATTACCATGTTTCGCAACTTTGACTCCTGCTGCTGCTACAACTAATGATGAAATCGTAGAGACATTAAATGTATTGATACAATCTCCGCCTGTTCCTACTATATCTAGTAAATCTCCCTCTGCCTTAAGGACATTACACTTTTCTCTCATGACCTTGGCACTAGCTGTGATTTCATCTACGGTCTCTCCCCTTATACTAAGTGCTGTTAATAAACTTCCCATTTGAGCTTCTGTGGCACTACCACTCATAATACTGTTCATTGCTTCTATTGATTCTTCATATGTTAAATCATTACCTTCGATTAATTTCTTAATATATTTATTGTGATTGTGACTGACTTTCACCTCTAAGAAATTTTTAATCATCTTCTTACCATTTTCAGTTAAAATAGACTCTGGATGAAATTGTAAACCATAGGTTGGATGCGTTTTGTGCTGAATTGCCATAATTTCTCCATCCGAATCCTCTGCTGTAATTTGTAAGTCCTTACTTAATGTTTTTTTATCAATGATAAGTGAATGATAACGTCCTGCTACAAACTTCTCACCCAATCCTTTAAAAATAGGACTTTCTTGCTTAATATAAATTTCACTTATTTTACCATGTAAAATTCTTTTTGCCCTTACAACCTTACTCCCAAAAGCCTCTCCAATTGATTGATGTCCAAGGCATACACCTAAGATAGGTATTTTTCCACTAAAATGACGAATCGCTTCTAATGAAATTCCTGCATCTTTCGGATATTTAGGGCCTGGGGAAATAATAAGATGTGTTGGATGAAGCTTTTCAATTTCGTCAATTGTAATTTTGTCATTACGTACTACTTTAATATCTGGATTGATCTCACCAATAAATTGATATAAGTTATAAGTAAAACTATCATAATTATCAATCATTAAAATCATATTATTTCCCTCACTTTCTTCATGGCTGCAAATAATGCTGATGCCTTATTAATTGTTTCTTGATATTCCGTTTCTGGGTCTGAATCTAAAACAACACCACATCCTGCCTGTACATAAGCCATACCATCCTTTTTCACAATTGTACGAATGCCAATACAAGTATCTAAGTTACCTTCATATCCGATATAACCAATTGCCCCACCATAAATGCCACGTTTATTATTTTCAAGTTCTTCAATAATCTCCATAGCCCTTACTTTAGGTGCACCTGATAAGGTACCTGCTGGTAAAATAGATTTCACTACATCAACTGCATTTAAACTTTCTTTTAATTGGCCTTTTACATTGGTTGTAATATGAGTTACATGAGAAAGTTTCTTAAGTGCCATATAATCTGTTACTTCTACCGTATTAAATTCACTAATACGGCCAATATCATTTCTTGCTAAATCTACAAGCATATTATGCTCTGCAAGTTCTTTAGGGTCTTTTAAAAGTTCTTCGCATAATCTTTGATCTTCTTCATCATTTTTACCTCTTGGTCTCGTTCCTGCAATTGGTTGTGTCACCACAACTCTATCTTGTACTTTTACTAGTGTTTCTGGTGAAGCCCCAGCAAGCTGTAAATCTTCAAATTGCATTAAATACATATAAGGTGATGGATTAATCGTACGAAGTACACGATAAACATCAAATAAATTACTTTCAATTTTTGCCCTAAACACTTGGGAAGGTACAACTTGGAATATATCTCCGTTAGCAATATACTCTTTAGCTTTTTCAACCTTTGCCATAAACTCTTCTTTTGTCATATTACTTGTAAATTCAATCTCATCATCAAAGTTAACTTCTACTTTTTTACAAGGGCGTTTTACAAATTGTACAAGTTCTTTTAAACGTTCTTTAGCTTCTTCATAACTTGCTTCAATATCTTTACTCTCCCCATTAATATTTACAATCAAAATAATCTTTTGCTTGTAATGATCAAAACAAATAATTTCATCAAAGAACATCAGTTTAATATCATCTGTATCCAATTCATCTTGATTGGTGAAATTAAGATTTTCTACATACTTTACAGTGTCATATCCAAAGTAACCTACACCACCACCTGTAAATGGTGGTAATTTTAAGCCTTTAGGTGAACGATATGTTTCCATTAACTCTTTTAGTTCATCTAATGGATTGCCTGTAAGCTTTTTGACCTTCTCCCTTGTAGCATAACAAGTCTTTCCATTTTTCACATAAAAGCTAGCATTAGGATTAAATCCAATAAAAGTATAACGTGCCCATTTTTCTCCACCTTCAATACTTTCAAGTAAAAAGTATCTATCATACTCTTCTTTAATACGACTAAGCACCCCCATAGGTGTTTGAAAATCCATATACATTTCTAGGCTTACTGGTATTTTGTTATACGTTTTTGCAAGTGATTTAACTTCTTCTAAACTTGGATAAAACATCTTATTCCCTCCCTAAACTCATAGATTTAATTACGCTACATTTCTGCTGGGGCAAGGGATTTTTAAGAAATAAAAAAGCACCCACCCTCAGCTATTAGCCAAGGGTGAGCGCCTAATTTTAAATGATTTCTCATCATAATAGACATTAGATTTAGCCCACGGTACCACCTTGATTCGTATACACAGGTATACGCACTCCATGCAGAATGCCATCACATTCCTCATCTCTAACGCAGATGTTACGTCATAAAATACTAAGAACCCTAAATTCCTTTCATTATGCCCTCAGGAGCCCATTTATCTAATCCGTTTAATACTGGTATTCCACCCTCACCAGTTCTCTGTAAATGCGTAATTAGTTTTACTTCTCCCTCACAGGTTTATTTGAATATTATTTAATTTACTTTATAATATTATAATATTCTATTTTTTTCAATATATAATTTTATTTTTTCTAAATCAGACATTTTTATCAGTCTTATTTAAGCACTTTTACCAAAATGATTAGCCTTATTAATGTTCCTCTTCAGATAACGGAATAATCCAATAACCATACTCTCCATTAACTGGCTGCATATTTTGTCTGCACAAAAAGCCCGTTACTTCTATAGGGTCTGATAATATAGATTGGCGATTAGGATTATATATATCAGGTATACCTAAATAGTACTTACCTTCTCCATTATGTCCTAATAAAATTTCATTATACTTATAATATGCAAAAGTAATAAAAGGTTGGCTGCACCATTCATAACTTAGACCTGGAATCTTTAAAAATTCTCCATAAGGAATCTTAACCCACTCTGTATCTACAGTTTCTTGAATGAACGATTCTACCATTTCACCTTTTGCATAAATTTCTGCCAAGGTACTTTCTTTAATGCCTCTATTTTTCCTACCATCTTCTACCTCATGAATTTCTGAGGCCTTATCTTGCACCTTAGATTCTGATATATTAGTTTCTGATATATTAGTTTCTGGTATATTAGCCTCTGATATATTAGCTTCTGATATATTAGCCTCTGATATATTAGCTTCTGATATATTAGCCTCTGATATACTTCCTGTAACTACTGATTCTGTTTTATCAGAACCTTTTTTAAGCCTACTTTGTATGTCTTGTAACTTTCTTTCAATTTCCTCTAAATAATCAATTTCCTCAGGTGTCTCCTCTACGAGATTTTCTCCTTCATCAGGTTCGATATAATCTGTTTCTAAATCCCAATAAGCATTGTCAGTATTTTCTTCTACTATTTCTTCTATTATCTTTTCTTCTTTCTTTACTTCTTGTAATTGCTCAGCCTCTTTTATACTTACAACTCTATTTATTGAACTATTTTGACTGCTTAATTGTTTAAGTCTTTCTGTAATACGTTTAATTGCTTTTTCACTTTCTGTTATTTCATCGTCCAAGCTGTCTTTTCTCTCCATGTCTTCTTCTTGAATAATAACAGGCTCACTTCCACCTTCTAAATCATTTTCATTCCCAACCACAGGCTCTGGATCATCCCCCTGAGGAGCGGATACTTCATTTTGTCCCCAACAGATACAATGCATTCCACCTGGTTTGATAGATGTTTCTGGCCCTGGTTCTTGTGGCACTGTTACACCCTCTCCAGTATTAATAATTGGACCTGGACCTTGTGGTATACCGGTTCCTGTTCCTGTATTTATTACTGGGCCTGGGCCTTGTGGTATGCTGCCTCCTGTTCCTGTATTTATTACTGGACCTGGTTCTTGAATGACTGGTGAGAATTCATCTACTTCTTCAAATTCCTCTGAGTCATCTCTTGGCCTTGGTCTTGGAGGTTTATCATCTTTTTCTGGTCCTGGTGGTATATGTGGACCCCATGGTCCTGGTGGGCCTCCTGGGCCTCCTGCCCATGGTGGTGGACCTCCTGGATTTCCTGGCCTTGGTGGAGGTGGTGGCACTGGACCCGGACCTCCTGGTCTTGGTGGAGGTGGTGGCATTTGGCCTGGCTCTTCTGGTCTTGCCGGAGATACTGGCATTTGGCCTGGCTCTTCTGGTCTTGCCGGAGATATTGGCATTTGTTCTGGCTCTTCTGGTCTTGCCGGAGATATTGGCATCCGTTCTGGCTCTTCTGGTCTTGCCGGAGATATTGGCATCTGTTCTGGCTCTTCTGGTCTTACCGGAGATATTGACATTTGGTCTGGCTCTTCTGGTCTTGCTGGAGATGTTTGCGTTTGGCCTGAATCTTCTGGTCTTGCTGGAGATGTTGGCATAT
>CALGWE010000015.1:0-1366 GCA_937935915.1 uncultured Clostridia bacterium | reverse complement strand
TGGAGAGTATTGAACAATTAGAGTGGTTGCCAAAGAAATAGAGATAAGTAATTAGTGAAGAACTTTTAAATGAGGAAGTACTTGCAAAAGTACTTTTAAAAGAAGAAATTTGCAGTGGTATTGAAAATAAAATAGATCAATTTATCAAAAATAATGCGTATAATGAAGAAACAATCGAAGCTTTATTAGGTCGCATAATTACCAAAGAACGTACAACTTACTTTAAAGTAGAAGCAGAAGAAAAGATTACAGCAGCCATTTACGATGAGATTACTAGAATGGGAATTGGACAAATCGTAGTGGATAAGGCTGTAGAAGCTTTTAAAGAAGGCAAATTTGGCAGTCTTGGACCTTTAGCTTTATTCTTAAATGTGGGTATGATTGAAAGCTTAGGGGCGAAGCTTGTTCCAGTCATTGATGAAATGGTAGCTAGTGAAAGTGAAGCCATGATTCGAAAAGGCGTAGAAAACAAAACAAATGAATTACTTCAAAGTACAGTAGGCGATGTGATAAGTAAAGGTGAACTTTATAGTGAACTCATTAAAAGTATTGTCTTGAAATCATATGATTATATTGTACGTAAGAAATTAGGCGATGTGTTAAGTACAATCAATTTAGCACAAGTAGTAGAACAGCGTATTGCAGAGTATGATCCATTAGAGCTTGAACGCTTAATCTTAGAAATTATGAACAAAGAACTTAAAGCAATTATTTGGTTAGGCGCACTGCTTGGTTTCCTTATGGGTTGTATTATGCTACTCTTTACAAGATAAGAACCTTACAATATCTTTTTGAGGCAAGAGATGGGATGTAAGTAGAAAGAAGAAAAATATGATATGGATAATTGGTGGTGGCCCTAGAAGTCATCAAATATGTAGCTATCTTAATGCATTAAAGAAACCTTATAAATTAACAACTATTACAGATTATAAACGAGATATGCCTTTAAGTTATACTTCTAAAGCACTTTCAGAGCCATTAAATGAAAGGGAGATAGAGACATTTATTAAAAACAAGGAAATACACTGCGTCATTGATCATAGTTATGAGGTGGGAAGTGGCTTTTCTAAATTACTCATTAAAGTATGTGAAGCCAGAAGGGTGAAGTATATCAGATATGAGGAACAAACCTTGCTAGATGAAGTGACCAAATACTATGAAAAAGCACAAGTTATTGTAGAAGCAAGTAGGCTTGAGCCTCTTCTTGAAAAGTATGAAAGTCCTATCCTTATGGCACCTAATCGTAGGCTCAAAAGAATGTTTAAAGCAGCAGATGAGATAGTCGTTTGGGTAGAAAAAGACAAATTAACAATTGAGAGGCTTATACAAGAAATAGAAAAGCATCAAATTAAGCAGGTTGTGGTAA
>CALGWE010000014.1:0-3866 GCA_937935915.1 uncultured Clostridia bacterium | reverse complement strand
TAGTGAGAGAACGCTATGAACGTTTTAGACAATTTGGTAGATAAATAGTCATAAAGGTAAATAATAATACATAGTTAAGACATAAGATTGAATTTCTATTGGTAAACTTAACAAAATCATTAGTAAAACCAATAAATGATTTTGATAAAAATACAAAAAAGTATATAAAAATGAAATAATATAGACATTAAAAGTCATTTTAGTTATAATATAATCAATATAAATTTTAGCAATATTATGTCGGTTTAAAAAAGGGGAATTGTTATGGAGGAGTATATTACATCATTTTTATATTATTTAGAACATGTGAAGCGTGCTTCTAGCAATACAATTCAATCTTATGAGAGAGACTTAAGGTATTTTAAAAACTACATTGAAGAAGAAAATAGTACTCAAGTTTCACAGCTCACAGACAAAAAGATTGAGGCTTATTTGAATAAATTGAAAGGAAACGGCAAATCAACTGCAACTATCTCAAGAACACTTGCATCTATTCGTGCATTTTGTCAGTATCTTGTAAAAGAAGAATTATTAACACAAAATCCTGCACGTATGATTGCCTTACCTAAGATTGAAAAGAAACCACCTAAGGTTTTAAGTCAAGCACAAATAAGTACGTTATTAGAGCAACCTAATATTCATGACACAAAAGGTATTCGTGACCGTGCCATGTTAGAATTATTATACGCTACAGGTATTCGTGTATCTGAACTTATTTCCTTACGTGTAACAGATATTAATTTACAACAAGGTTATATTATGTGTCGAGATGAACAGCATGAAAGAACAATTCCAATTGGTAAATCAGCTGTAACAGCTTTGAATAATTATTTAGCAAATGTACGCCATGTACTTATTAGAAATATTGCAGATCAAACATTATTTGTCAATTGCAATGGTTATCCAATGACAAGACAAGGCTTTTGGAAAATTTTAAAAACCTACGCTAAGAATGCAGACATTCAAGGTGAAATTACACCACATATGTTAAGACATTCTTTCGCAGCACATCTTGTACAAAATGGCGCAAATCTTAAATCTGTACAACAAATGCTAGGTCATTCAGATATTTCTACAACACAAATGTATATGCATTTAAATGAAGAAACTGAAGAACTTATTAATGTATATAGTAAAGCACATCCTAGAGCATAAAAGTAATGATGATAGAGATGTTATGAAATAATTCATAACATCTCTTTTTTGTAATAAAGAAAACCCCGGGCTATGCCTGGGGTTCCAAAAAGCTTATAGCTATGCCTATAAATTAAAAACCTCCTGTTGTAAAATTTATACAGGTCTGTCAACCGTAAATTAACAACAGGAGGTATCCAAATGGATAAAAATAGTTTAGCACATACTACGTGGAATTGTAAATATCATGTGGTGTTTGCACCTAAATATAGAAGACAAGTAATTTATGGAAAAATTAAAGCTGATATAGGACAAATATTAAGAAAGCTATGTGAGTATAAAGGAATAGAAATTATAGAAGCAAATGCATGTCCTGATCATATTCATATGTTAATAAGCATTCCGCCTAAATATAGTGTTGCACAAGTAATGGGATATCTAAAAGGCAAGAGTGCATTAATGATATTTGATAGACATGCAAACTTAAAATATAAGTATGGAAACAGGCAGTTTTGGTGTAAAGGATATTATGTAGATACTGTAGGCAGGAATAAAAAGGCAATACAGGAATATATAAAGAATCAGTTGCAAGAAGATATAGCAAGTGACCAAATAAGTCTAAAAGAATATATTGACCCGTTTACGGGTGAGCCGGTAAAGAAAAGCAAGTAAAATAGCCCCTTAAGGGGCTGTTTGAGAAAATATGCAGTTGGCAGACTAATTCAATATGTCTTAAGACATAGCCAGTATCATGCCCTTATAGGGCTAGTGCAAACCACCCGTTAGACGGGTGGTTTTGATTGTGTAACGATGAAAGATAGGGGTAATATGAATTGTATTTAAATATAGATACAAGGTTAACATAATAGATAAATCAATATGAAATTTTTGCTAGATTATGTTACAATAGTATTGAGAAAAATACTTGTTGAAAAAGCATATTATAAGTATTTTAAATAAATCATTAGGAAGGTGTAAAAGATGAAAAGAGCGATATGGATTGTCTTAGACAGCGTAGGTATTGGTGCAATGCCAGATGCAGAAGCTTTTGGAGATGGAGACGTAAATACACTCTCACACACATATACACATTGTAAAAACTTAAATCTTAATAACATGGTAAATTACGGACTTGGTAATATTGATGGAATAGAAGTACTTCCAAAAACTGAAATGCCACAAGGTGCTTTTGCAAGACTTGGTGAGCTTTCACAAGGGAAAGATACAACAACAGGTCATTGGGAAATGGTTGGTATTTATACTAAAGAAGCATTTCCAACATATCCAAATGGGTTCCCAGAAGAAGTTATGAAACCATTTGAGGAGCAAATTGGTAGAAAAACACTTGGTAACTGTACAGCTTCAGGAACAGCTATTCTAGATGAGCTTGGCGAAGAACATATGAAAACAGGATATCCTATTATTTATACATCAGCAGATAGTGTATTCCAAATTGCAGCACATGAAGAAATTATTTCTGTAGAAGAACTTTATAAAATGTGCGAGATTGCAAGAAAGATTTTAACAGGTAAACATGAAGTAGCACGTGTTATTGCAAGACCTTTCTCAGGTGAGCCAGGTAACTTTGTACGTACAGCGAATCGTCATGATTATGCTATTGCACCACCGACTCCAAACTTACTCACATACTGTGAAGAAAAATGTGTACCTGTTTATGCAGTAGGTAAAATTGAAGATATCTTCAATGGAGTAGGGATTACAGAAGCCATCCACACTAAAGATAATATGAACGGCGTAGATATCACATTAGAGTTCATGAAAAAACATTCAGAAGGCCTTATCTTTACAAACCTTGTAGACTTTGATATGAAATGGGGACACCGTCGTGATCCACAAAGTTATGGTCAAGGTTTAGAAGCTTTTGATGGACGTTTAAAAGAAATTAGAGAAGCTATGAATGCAGATGATATTTTAATTATTACAGCTGACCATGGTTGTGATCCAACAGCACCAGGAACAGATCATACAAGAGAGTATGTACCACTCCTTGTAATTGGGGATAAAGTAAAAGAAGGTGTGAACTTAGGTACACGTAATAGTTTTGCAGATATTGGTCAAACACTTTGCGAAATGTTTGGGCTTCCATCATTACCAATCGGTAAAAGCTTCTTAAAAGAAGTTGTAAAATAGGAAGTAGATAACGAGGAGGAATCAGCCATGAGAATGTATGATATTATTGCAAATAAAAAACATGGAAAAGTTTTAACAAAAGAAGAAATAGAATTTGTTGTAAAAGGCTACACAGTTGGTGAAATTCCAGATTATCAAGTATCAGCCCTATTAATGGCTATTTATTTCCAAGGGATGACACCTGAAGAAACAGCAATGCTTACAATGGCTATGGCACATAGTGGGGATATGATTGATTTATCTGGTATTGAAGGTATTAAGGTAGATAAACATAGTACAGGTGGTGTAGGCGATAAAACAACAATCGTACTTGCACCTCTTGTAGCAGCAGCAGGTGTAAAAGTTGCAAAGATGTCAGGACGTGGACTTGGTCATACTGGTGGAACAGTGGATAAACTGGAATCATTTGATGGATTCAAAGTTGAAATTCCAGAAGAACAATTTATCGACAATGTCAATACACATGGTATTGCAGTAGTAGGTCAAAGTGGTGACCTTGCGCCTGCAGATAAAAAACTCTATGCATTAAGAGATGTAACAGCCACAGTTGACCACATTGCACTTATTGCAAGTTCTATTAT
>CALGWE010000013.1:0-3101 GCA_937935915.1 uncultured Clostridia bacterium | reverse complement strand
GTGCCATATCGATTACTTTCACCTTTTTATAAAATAGATTCTAAAGAAAACTTTAATAAGAGAATGAAAGAATTAACAGGTGCAGATGAAAATGCTTTTTATAAATTTATAGAGAAACAGGGAGAAAAGGCTATTTGTCTAAATGAAGCATGGCATAAATATTTAAATGATAATCAAGTTATTATTAGTGCTTGGATTGAGTATAGTTTAATTTACTTTTTACAGAAAAAGAATCCAAACGTACCAGCCATTCCGCTCAAAATTACACCACCGGATAAAAGGGATTTGGGAGATGCAACAAAGCTGTGGAAATACTTTGGTGTAAAAACAGGACTCGTAGATATTTATATCAATAGACCATTTAACGAAAAAAATATTAATGAATATGGTAGCTTAAGTATAGATCATTTTATTCCATGGAGCTTTGTATTACATGATGAAATATGGAATCTAGCACCAAGTTTTAAGAATATCAATAGTTCTAAAAGTAATGCGCTACCTAATCTTGAAATATATATGAAAGATTTTTGTAACTTACAATATCAATTATTTGATTTTATAAGAAGCGCAGAGCATGAAGGCAAGCAAAAGACAATGATGAATAAGTTATTAGAAGATTATGTACATATTATGCCTTCTAATTGGGATAGCACAAAAGCTTGGTATCAAGTAAGTCCAGATAAATTTATGGATTGTTTAAGTAATACAATTATGCCGCTATATCAAATTGCATATAATCAAGGCTATGATATATGGGAATGTAAAGATAGAATTATATATGATGATTTAATACATACTCAGAAAACAGAAGGTTATATAGCTGAAAAAGTAGAATCTATTTATATGAAAGGGTTTAAGAAATAAATGAACAACTATTATAACGAAAACGCCAAAGACTTTTTTGAAGGCACAGCTTATGTAGATATGACTGCAAACTACAAAGACTTTTTAGCTAACTTGCCTCAAGGTGGAAAAATATTAGATGCTGGCTGTGGCTCAGGAAGAGATAGCCTTAGCTTTAAGAAACTTGGTTATGAAGTAGTCGCAATGGATGGTTCGATTGAGATGTGTAAACTTGCTAGTGAATATATTGAACAAGATGTGGTGCATATGCAATTTCAAGAAATAGATTTTCCTTGTATGTTTGATGGCATTTGGGCGGCTTCTTCATTACTTCATGTACCAAGTAATGAAATTGAAATGGTACTCATTAAATTAAAAGCAAGTTTAAAAGAGAACGGTGTTTTTTATGCTTCATTCAAAAAAGGGGATTTTGAAGGAGAAAGAAATGGACGTTATTTCTTAGATCTGACAGAAGAAAAAGCAAGAGCTTTATTCACAAGAGTAGGCTTTAAAGTGGAGAAAATGTGGATAACAGGTGATGTACGTGTAGGGCGTGGGGATGAAATGTGGATAAATATACTAGTGAGAAAGTAAATTTAAGTGCCCTTTTACAAAGATAAACAAATAATTATACTACCCCTCTAACATCCTGCATATATATAACTTGAATAACCGTTAAGGGGGATATTATGAAAAAGATAGTCTTAGTTTTATTATTTATCTTACTAATGGCAACGCCTGTTTTTGCAAAGACGGAGCAGGTTAATATCGAGGGAAAGAAGATTACATTAGAGGTCAAAGAGAAAGATGGCAGGAAGTTGTATCCCTTACGAGATTTGTGTACGCAATTAGGTATGAACATAGAAGTTTTAGAGGATGATATGATTTATATTGAGCAGGATGGGAACGGTATTATATGTCAGCCTAATGTGAAAATAGTCCGAAATGCTACAGGGCCTTTTATTACTGATGTGGCACCAATAAGCATTAATAATACAACCTATGTGCCAATTAGAGTGATTAGCTATATGTTTGGCTATGATATTGATGTTTCAAGAGGTGTAACCCTAACGAAGAAAGCTAACTTTACACCACCTCAGGCAACGAAGGAAAGTTGTATACTGATGGAGGATATCGTTAGAGCTGATGAGATAGTTTTTGATTTAGTACAGGAAAGCTATTATGTAGAGGCAATATCATATATTTATGAATATGGTGGAATCGATGAATGTGATAAATACAAGCAGGAAATTAATCTTGCCAAGAAGCAGGCAGTGAAGCTAGGGGAAAAGATGAATACGCAATATGGCAAAGATGTATATAACGCTTCCATTGAACTGTTAAATAGTTTTTATGCTATCTTTGAAGATATGGAACAAATTGATTTAAGTGGATTAAATAAAAGTCTCCAAAGATGTAACAATGCACAAGAAAGGTATCATAAAGCTTGTGATAAATTAATGGATCAACTTAAGAAAGTAGCCGCTAAAATTAAATAATGATTTAGCATATGATATTTATACATATTAATATCATATAAAAAAGGGTGTCCCTATAGTGTAAGCGACAAAATGCTATAGGAACACCCTTTATCTATGCAAATATATAATGAAACTACAACACTGAAAATAATATTATGAACTCACCCCATTATATGGTAATATTATTATTAAAGAAGATTAAAGAAAAAATACCTCAGTCATTTTATAGATGTAATGATTGGGGTTTTTGTATATTAGTTTTTTAATAAACAATCAAAATAAAGGTGAAGATAAATGGCAAATCAAGTACTATTAGATGAATTTAAAGACTTAATTGAAGCGATTACTCTGGCAATTATGGAGGATATTAAATCAAGTAAACTGGCAGAGGATATGGTGGTTCAAACTGTTAATTTGCAAGTAGAGGCAGCAGCTAAAAAATATCAGGCCATTGCTAATGAAAGTATGGGGGATTTAGAAGCAGTTAAAAAAGCTGTTTTAGCTGAGATCGAAAGCAAAGTGGGGCAAGAAGTAAGAACAACCCTTGCAAATAGCTTTAAAGTACATATCAAAAGTTTAAGTGAAAAAATAGAAGAAACAAACTTAGCTCAGGAAAAACTCATGGAAAGCACCAATCATATTGTAGCCGGGCAAGAAGGGCAAAATGAAGTGCTAGAGAAAATATTACAAATACAGGGTGAACAAAGTCAGTTACAAACTGAGATGAGTCATCTAATGAAAAACCATCATAATGAACAACTTCGCTTAATAAAAGAA
>CALGWE010000012.1:0-3289 GCA_937935915.1 uncultured Clostridia bacterium | reverse complement strand
CGTCGAATGTACCACCACCGAGGTCATATACCATGATTTTTTGTTCGTGTTCGTTGTCAAGACCATAAGCAAGTGCTGCTGCTGTTGGTTCGTTGATGATACGTTTTACATCAAGACCTGCGATACGTCCAGCATCTTTTGTTGCTTGTCTTTGGCTATCTGTGAAGTAAGCTGGAACTGTGATAACAGCTTCTGTTACGCTTTCACCAAGGTGAGCTTCAGCGTCTGCTTTTAATTTTTGAAGAATGATTGCTGAAATTTCTTGTGGTGAGAATGCTTTATCATCAATGTTTACTTTGTAATCTGTACCCATGTGACGTTTGATTGAGATTACTGTTCTTTCGTGGTTTGTTACAGCTTGACGTTTAGCTACGTCCCCTACAAGTCTTTCACCTGTTTTGCTGAAACCTACTACTGAAGGAGTTGTTCTGTTACCATCTGCATTTACGATTACAACTGGTTTTCCACCTTCCATTACTGATACACAAGAGTTTGTTGTTCCTAAGTCAATTCCTATTATTTTACCCATGATTAATTCCTCCTATCATTAATTGGCTACTTTAACCATACTATGTCTAATTACTTTTTCTTTGTATAAATATCCTTTTTGAAGTTCTTCAACAATGATATTCTCTCCATAAGCTTCATCATCTATGTGCATAATTGCATTGTGAAGTTTTGGGTCGAATTCTTTATCTACTGCTTCAATAGGTGTTACTTTTAAGTTTTCAAGTGCACCCATAAGTTGTTTGTAAATCATTTGTACACCCGCAGATAATGCTTTATCTGTGCTTTCTACCTTAAGGGCACGTTCAAAGTTATCAATGATTGGTAATAACTCTGCAATTGTGTTACTTACAGCGAAATCATAAGCTTCTGCTTTTTCTTTTTCGCTGCGTTTTCTATAGTTATCAAACTCAGCCATTAAACGTTGAAGGCGGTCTAAGTATTCAGCTGCTTTATCTTCAGCTTCTGGTGTTTCTTCTACTATCTCAGCTTCTTCTGTAGTTTCTACAGTTTCTTCTGTAGCTGTTTCCTCAACTACCTCTTCTTGTTCTACTGCTTGCTCTAAATCTTTATTTTCTTCCATTGTTTCACCCTTTCTGCCAAGAACTATTCATTCTCTAAGGTTTGTTATTTCCTTCTTGGTTATTAATTCCTTTTAGCATATTTGTAATATGATGAGACACATATTCTAATACTGAAACAACCTCGCTATAGTTCATACGGGTTGGTCCTATAATACCAATGTTACCAATGGTTGAATCGCCAATGCGATAACTCGTTGTAACAATACTACAATCTTTCATTGGTGTTAATGTATTTTCTTCACCAATGCGAATTGTAATTTCATTTGGTGGATTATGATCTAAGATTTTTGCAAGATATGGTTTTTCCTCTAAGAGTTTGAACATTTCTCTTGCTTTTTCTTTATCATTAAACTCTTGAAAATCAAGAATATTATTTGCACCACGTATGAAAATGTTTGGCATATCTTTTTCTTTTAAGGCATTGGCAATCGCATCTAAGACACTACTTGCAATATCACCATATTCTTTCATCTTATCTTCAATTGATAAACGAATTTTGTCTAAACTAATTTGACCTAAGGCACTACCCTTTAGACTTTCGTTAAGAATATTTGTAAGTGCCATACAAATATTAGCATCTAAAGCTTTTGGTGTGTTAATCATCTGATTCTTAACACTATTTGTATCAGTTACAATCACACAAACCACACTTTGTTCATCCACCGGAACAAGTTGTAAATGTTTTATACGAACTTGACTAATTGGCGGGGTCGATGCAATGGTAGCACAATTCGTTAGCATGGCAATCAGCTTTGCTGTTTCTTCAACTAAATCATCAATACGTGTGATTTTTTGCTGAATCATATTCCCAATCACTTTGGCTACATCTGGACTAATATTTGTACGTTGCATCATGCCATCTACATAAAGGCGATAACCCTTATCTGAAGGTATTCTTCCAGCGGAAGTGTGGGGTTGCATAATGAAACCGAGATCTTCAAGGTCCGCCATTTCATTACGAATAGTTGCTGAACTAATGCCCAAGTCATATTTCTTAGAAATAGTTCTTGAACCAACAGGTTCACCTGTTTGGATATAATCTTGAATGATAGCTTCTAAGATTCTTAGCTTACGTTCATTCATATCCATGTCATCACTTCCTTTTTCTTGTTAGCACTCACTAGAACCGAGTGCTAACTACAAATTAAAGATACCACTACTTATTATAATTGTCAAGAGACTATGACAACTATTTTTAAAAAAATTATAGATTGTTATAAAGCTTGTAAATGACAGTATTTTTAAATATAAAGACGTGATCATTAGGTTATTTCCCAATTCATCACGTCTTTATCTTATGTAATTTAAATTTTCTTATACGCATAGTGTTTTATGTCTCAACCTAATTGCTCTTCTACTGTATTAATATCTTCTGAAACAATAATCCCATCTTTTAAATTAATTGTACGATTCCCATATAAAGAGGACTCTTTTGAATGAGTAACTTGCACAATCGTTGTATGAAATTCTTTATTAATATTTTTAAATAACTGCATAATCTCTGTGCCTGTTTTAGAATCTAGGTTACCAATTGGTTCATCTGCTAAAATAATCTGTGGTTCAAAAACTAAAGCACGTGCAATGGCTACTCGCTGCTGCTGTCCACCAGATAATTCTCTTGGTGTTTGCTTTCTTTTATGGGTCAGTTCAATAATATCTAATATTTCATTTAAGCGTTTTTCATACTTCTTTAAATTACGTTTATCTAAGATAATAGGTAGTAAGATATTATCCTCTACTGTAAGATTAGGGACTAAGTTATAAAACTGAAATACAAACCCCATATCTTGTCTACGCATTTTACTTTTTTGCTTCTCACGCATTGCAGCGAGATTTTGTCCTAGTATGTGAACACTCCCACTACTCGGCAAATCTAATCCACCTATTAAATAAAGTAAAGTAGATTTGCCACATCCTGAAGGTCCCATAATGGATAAAAAGTCTTCTTCATAAACAGAAAAGCTTAAATTATTTAAAACGGTTACTTCTTCTTTTCCCACTGCAAAGCATTTTTTTAAACCTTTCACATCAATAACACACTTCTTGCCTACGCTATTTCTTGCACTTTGATTGTCTATACTATTTATACTCATTTTGTCCTCCTATTCATACTTTAATTCTTCTACAATACGGAACTTATAATTTTGCTTAATGATTGGCACAGTAGCAAGTAACATAATAATGAGTGCCATAATGAT
>CALGWE010000011.1:0-1017 GCA_937935915.1 uncultured Clostridia bacterium | reverse complement strand
TAATTAGTGAAAATATTAGTAATGTAGATACACCGAACTATAAAAGAAAAGATGTAAGTTTTGAAACTATTTTACAAAAAGAAATCAATACTAAAAGAAATATATTAGACTTAGATTTGAGTAAAATTCAACCAGAAATTTATATTGATAAAACTTCATCTAATTATAGAATGGATGGGAACAATGTAGACATTGATGTAGAAATGGCAGAAGAAGCTAAAGTGTACGCAAGATATAGTGCACTTATTACAAGAGTTAATGCTCAGCTTAATCGTTTTACGACTGTACTACAAAATATAAAATAATAAGGGGGAAGTGAAATGGGATTTTTTGGTTCGATGGATACAGCTGCTACAGGATTAACAGCTCAGCGACTTAGACTAGATGTAATCTCACAAAATATCGCGAATGCTAATACCACGAGAACAGCTGAAGGAGGTCCTTACAAGCGTAAAAGTGTTATTTTTGAGCAAATCGATAATACACAAGGAAGCTTTGCAAGTGTGCTTAATAAAAAAATCCAATCAGGCAATAATGGTGTAAGAGTTTCACGTATTATTGAAGATAAAAGTGAGGGAGCAATGACGTATGACCCGACACATCCAGATGCAAATGAGCAAGGATATGTACAATATCCAAATGTAAATGTAGTTGATGAAATGGTAAATATGATTTCTGCAAGTAGATCATATGAAGCCAACGTAACTTCTTTTAATACAATGAAGGCAATGTTTAATAAAGCCTTAGAAATTGGTAAATAAGTAGTAGGAGGAAGAAAATGATATCACAAATACAAGGGATAAATGGCTTAGTAAATGCATCTGATGTGAATAAAAGAAATGTCAACATTACAGGTGATGCAAGTTTTACCGATAGCCTACAAGCTGTTAAAGATTTGATAAATGCAAATCTAAAGGCAGAACAAGAAACAGATGAGTTAACAACAGATTTTTTGACAGGGGCTAATGATAACATACATAGTTTGCTTATTTCACAATCTAAAGCAAGCATTTTATT
>CALGWE010000010.1:0-1159 GCA_937935915.1 uncultured Clostridia bacterium | reverse complement strand
CTGTATTTGTAGGTTATGTAGTAGCCTTCTTACTTGGTGAAGTAGATACAACTAAAATCCAACAGGCAGCTTGGATAGGTCTTTCACCATTAGGCAAAGAAACACTTTTCACAATGCCAACTTTCTCATGGGAGGCAATTATAGGTATTGCACCTATAGCCTTGGTTGTATTTATTGAACATATTGGAGATATTACAACAAATGGTGCAGTTGTTGGTAAGAATTTCTTTAAAAATCCAGGTGTACATCGTACTCTTTTAGGAGATGGTTTAGCTACAGCAGCAGCAGGTTTAATTGGTGGGCCAGCCAATACAACTTATGGAGAAAATACAGGTGTACTTGCTGTAACAAAAGTATATAATCCACAAATTTTACGTATTGCAGCAGGTTTTGCCATTGTGCTTAGCTTATGTGGTAAATTTACAGCAGCGATTCAAACAATTCCAGATCCAATTAAAGGTGGCGTAAGTATTATATTATTTGGTATGATTTCTAGTGTAGGTGTGAGAACATTAGTTGATGCTAAGTTAGATTTCTCACATAGTCGTAACTTAATGATTGCAGCAATTATACTTGTAGTAGGAATTGGGGTAGATAGTATTGCTATTGTTGGCAGCATTACGATTTCAGGTCTTGCTATCGCAGCATTAATAGGGATTATACTGAATAAAGCCTTACCAAAAGATATTTAATGAAAAAAACTAAAACTCTTATTTCATCAGAGTTTTAGTTTTTTTTATATTAAAATATTAAGTTTCTCAAAATAAATGAGCGATTTATATTGAAAAAATAACCAAATAATATATAATATTAAATAGTTAGAAAATTGAGTTTTTAGGAGGGTGTTATGGAAAGTTTACCAAGATTATCACCACGTCAACGTCTTAAATTAGTTTTAGATGATGGAAAATATTTAGAATTATATAAAGAAATGACAACTAAGAATCCACTTAATTTTAAAGGATATGATGAAAAGGTAAAGGCAGCTCAAGAAAAAACCCATGAAAAAGAAGCTGTTATAGTAGCAAAAGGTACCATTGAAGGTGAAGAAGCTATTGTGATGGCTATGGATGCTCGATTTATGATGGCAAGTATGGGAAGTGTTGTAGGTGAAAAGATTACAAGTGGTATAGAATATGCGACTGCACATAAGTTGCCT
>CALGWE010000009.1:0-2465 GCA_937935915.1 uncultured Clostridia bacterium | reverse complement strand
CCTTGATCACTTCTTTTTCTACTACACGGTCTTCAACTTTAGCAAACTTCTTGCCACCAAAGATGTAGCTGACACCAGCTGTCAACATACCTGTTCCTTCAGCTTTACGGTGGCTACTGATATTACCAAAGATAGAAGGAGCGATGGCGCCGCGAGCTTCAACATCGATAGCCCAATATTTGTTAATGTTGAACTTCAAGCCTACACCGGCGGATGCACCAATACGTGCTCTTGCTTTGCTTTCACCTTCGGGAACCATTGTTCCATCATTCTTGATTGTTACGTTCTGTGACTTAGCTACGGAAAGCATAGGACCAGCAAAACCATATACTTCAAAAAAACGGCTAGGATTAGCACCTGCAAACAGAGTTGACAAGTTTACCATAGCGTCAATGTTAGCTCCTACGTAGTTCTTGTTGTGTTCGTAGTAACTGTTATCCAAACACAAGTGTTGTGTGATACCATTTACCTGACCACGTATCCCCCATGTGGGAGTAATTAACTTACCCAAAGAGATGCTGAAGTGAGGAGCCAGCTTATTGAAACCATCGTTTTCAATAGCGTGGATACCTCCACCTACACTGACGAAGATGTTATCGCTCCATTTCGGAGTATAATAGTTGGTGTCTTGTGCTTTAAGAGTAGTAGCACAAGCACCTGCCATCAGAAGCGACAGAGTTAATACTTTATATTTCATTTTACTATAATTTTTTGGTGAATTATTATTCTACGTGTTGGTTTAAACTGATTGATTATTTACCAGCTGCACCACCACCTGCATTGCCATTGTCTCCGTGACCGTGACCGTGTGATAATACTTCCAAACCTGCATCAGTAGTACCTGCTTCTTTTACTTTTACATTAGGAATAGTATAGATTACATTGTCAACAGTAGCGCTGATAGACATAACGTATTCAGTCATAGGTGTTACAGGTTTGAATACAAATGTTACTCCTTCTGTCATTGTTACTTCTGTCTTGATTGTCTTAGTTGCCATGTTATCATAAGTATCTACTAATGCTTTCAATACAGCAATAACATTGTCGTTGCTCATAGCTCTTGAGTTTACAAGAGTTTCAATGTATGAATAGAGTTCTGTTTTGTTAAGAATTTTAGTACCTACCAATGCATCGTATTCAACTTCTTGCGGCTTGCCTGTACCTGTATATTCTTTTGAAGTCTTGTTGGATTCAGATTTAACTTGTTCAATTGAATCTTCATCTTTAGAAGTACTTACATTCTGTGCTGCAGATGCTATTTTCTGTGCGTAGAAAGTTACAGGAATAAGAATCATCTGACCTTTTGCTACTTCTGGAACTTCAACATCGATAGAAGCTACGGGCAAATACTTGGCACTTGAGAAAGGACAAATAACAGTAACTTTTTGTTTAGCGATAGCTCCATTTTCGCCAGCTGCAATAGTTGTTGTTGCTGTACCTAGATTTTCGCCTGTTGTCTGATCATACACAGTAGCAAAGATTGTGGCACTAGCGGGTGCTTGTTCGATTGGTTCTACATTAAATTCTTCCTTTTCGCAGCTTGTGAACACTACAGTTGTTAAAGCTACTGCGGCCAATGCCAATTTAGCACCAATACCGCTCAAAAAACTTTTCTTTTTCATCTCAATAAAATTAAAAATTTAATAATTCTGATTTAATAAAATATGGATTAAAACTATTTTGTTGCATTATATTTTCACTTGCATTACTATATGGCATTTTATAATAATATTTTTCATTTCCTGCATTATATGTTATACCCGTACCCAATGAAGTAGAAACCCTTGGTATATATTTATGTCTTTTATATCTATAAGGTGGTAATGCAACGATGAATTTAAACCCTCCATTACTATTGGCATGTTCAGCTTTTACAGCGTAAAAACCTATACTGGCATAGCGGAAGTGTCTGATCATTTCAAATCTTACCCCTTTTTCTTTTAATAAATATTGTTCAGCTCTCAATTTAAACTGTGTATTAAACCTTGGCCAGTAAAAGTTTCCCCCTACAGACCAATAAGTAGTGTACTTATCATTATAGCGAAATTTAAAACCTCTCCAATATCCAAATCCGACATAACCGAATCTTCCTTCTATAGAAAATCGCTCATCCTTGAATGGATAAAACAGATTTAAATCTGCACCATATGTATCATAATCAAAGAAACCTATTGTTGCTGTTCCCAGTATATTATAAGGCAGACGAAATTGTTGTGCCAAGGTTAGATATCCAGGACGAACTTTTCCTGCAAGTTCTCCATATCCGTCATTATACACAGGCAGAATAATCTGTCCAGTAAATTTCATTCCTGGCCAAAGCGACACCTCTACCGCCGGGCTAAACTCTAATAAAGCCTGATATATCTGTGTAATGATATAGTTCTTAAAGTATAGCTGCGGATATACCAATATATCTACTTTAAACAGCGAACTGTTCTTTTTCTTTTCTTTCTTCACCTTGTCCC
>CALGWE010000008.1:0-16205 GCA_937935915.1 uncultured Clostridia bacterium | reverse complement strand
ATTCTTTTTCTAAAATTTTCTCCACACTATGCTGCTCACCATATAAATAAATATGCCCTGTTGATTTTCCTTCTTTTAAAGCCAGCTCCCCTGTCATAACACCTTTAACTTTTGAGTTTGAACAGGCTGATAAGGCGACTGCCATCACTACAGTTAGCATAGCTATAATTATCTTCTTTCCTTTCATTTTGCCCTCCTATTATTTTTCTTCCTATCATTTTTTATATCTAAAAAAGCAGCCAAAGCGCTACTGCAAGTATCCTTTCAAATACTAGTAGTAAAACGTTTAGCTGCCTATAATAAATTTATTCTATAAATTTATACTATCAATTACATTTCAATTACGATTTCATTTTCTGCATTTAATTTACTAGCTAGGATATAGTTACTTTCTAATTTTTCACCGTTTAAGTAACAAGCTTTTACGCCGCCTTGTGCACCGTTTGGATTTTTAACTGTGATATTAAGTTTTTTACCACGGAATACTTTTTCCATTGTAAATCCATCCCATGTGCTTGGAATAGCTGGCTCAATTTTGATACCATCAAGATCAGGACGAAGTCCTAAGATACCTTCTACGCATCCTACCATTACTGTAGATGCTGTACCTGTAAGCCAGTGAACATGTGAACGTCCTTCAAATGGACTTTCAACGCTTTCTGTGAATTGACCATGTACATATGGCTCAAGAACACGCACATCCGCATTATCATTTTGAGCAGCTGGTGCACTTTCCATGAAGTATTCAAATGCACGATCCCCATGTCCCATTAATGATTCAGCTAAGATAATCCATCCTTGTGGTTGTGAGAAAATACCACCATTTTCTTTTGTTGAACCATTGAAGAGAAGTGCTAATGCCCCATCAAATGCATGATCTTTGTATGATGGCGCCATAACGCGTGCACCGAAAGGTGTGTTAAATTCTCTATGAACTGATTCAAGTGCTTTTTCAGCTTGGTCTTTAGTAGCAAGTCCACTAATAACTGCCCAAGATTGTGGATTAAGCCACATGCTTGCTTCTGGGTCTTTTTTAGATCCAATTACTGTACCGTCTTCTTTGAATCCACGGATAAAACGGTCATCTTCCCAGCAGTTATTTTGAATTGTATCGCCAAGTACTTTTTGAACTTCATCTAAGTAAGCAATATATTCTGTATCATTTAAGTCTTTCGCAAAGTCGCGAAGTACACTCATTGCATAGTAAAGTTGGAATGCTACGAATGAAGACTCACCTTTTTTACCAAGTCTTAAGCAGTCATTCCAGTCTGCATGTAAACCAGCTGGCATGTGGTGAGCACCAAGTCTTTCCATAGAGAAGTTGATTGCTCTCTTAAGGTGATCGTATACTGTGCCTTCTTCTTTATTGGCATAAGGAATCACTTCATTAATGAAGTCTTTATCTCCTGATTCCCCAATGTATTTTAAGATTGTTGGGAATAACCATAATGCATCATCAGCGCGATATGCTGGATGTCCTGTTGCTTGAACATAAGATGCATCATCTGGTGTATCTTCATGACCAGCATTGTGATTGAATTTAACAAGTGGCAATCCTCCACCATTGTTAACTTGTGCTGATAACATGAATTTAATTTTTTCTTTAGCCATAGCTGGGTCAAGGTGAATGATTCCTTGGATATCTTGTACTGTATCGCGGTATCCATAACCATTTCTAAGTCCACAGTAGATAAATGATGCAGCACGTGACCAAATAAATGTAATGAAGCATTGATATGCATTCCATGTATTTACCATGTTATTGAATTCGCTGCTTGGTGTTTTTACAACAAGGTTATTAAGTTTACCATGCCAGTAACCTTTAAGTTCTGCTAATTCTTTTTCTACTGCATCCGCATTTTCATAGCTTGCTAAAATTTCATTAGCTGCTGTATCATCTTTTTGACCAAGTACAAAAGTAAGTTCTCTTGTTTCACCTGGTGCTAAAGTGATCTTTGTTTGAAGGGCACCACAACCATTGCTATTGTAGTTAAGTGTATTATCACATTCCCCTTTTTCTACTGCAATTGGGTTACCATAGCTGCGGTAACGTCCAATGAAGCTTGATTTATCTCCATTATAAGATACAACTGGTGCACCCACGAGTCCTAAGAAACGTTCATTATGGTTGCTGCCATTGCAATCTTTGTGACAGTTTTCATTAATTGTTTGAAGGATTTTGTTTCCTTTGAAATATGTACGTGTAATAAATAATGTATATTGTAAGTTAACTTGGTCATTTTCGTAATTATTTTCATTAGTGAATTCAGCATAACCAAATACAGAAAGATTTCTAGGTTTGTCACCTGTATTTGTTACTTTTAAATGCCAAACTTCATAAGTTTTATTAAGTGGTACATAATATAAAACTTCTGAATGAATATCTGTGTAATCAGCTTTGATATTTGTATAAGCTGTACCATGATGACATTCACTCTTATATTCATCAAGACTTTTTCCTACTGGCTGCCAAGATGCTGACCAGTAATCACTTGTTTCATCGTCTCTTAAATAGATATAACGTCCTGGTTTATCTTCTTGGTTAAAAATATAACGTAAAATACGGCCATTTGCCCCACTTTTTACGAAACTGTAACCACCTGCATTGTGAGATACAATAGCACCGTATTCAGGAGAACCTAAATAGTTAGCCCAAGGCGCTGGTGTATTTGGATTAGTAATAACATACTCTCTGTTTTTTTCATCAAAGAAACCGTAATTCATACTTAACCTCCGTTAGTTTATTGACCTACAATTATATAATAGTACAAAAAATAAGTATCTTGTTTTTCTTTATTTTATTATTAATTATATTATATAGCAAGGGCTTTAAGTTAGAATTTTTAATTTTAGTCAATAAATTACTTAAAAATAATTAATTATTCTACTAAAATTATTTTTTTAACGAACTCTTTCCAAAAAAAGGCTGTAGCACCATTGTACTACAGCCCTTTTTTTATTAGTATAAAGGATATTTAGCAAGTAAATCAGCTACACGTTTTGTACATTCTTCTTTGTTTGCTTCAAAGTTAGAAAGTGTTTTGAAGATGATTTCTGCGATTTCGTCCATATCTGCTTCTTTCATTCCTCTTGTAGTAACAGCAGGTGTACCAAGTCTTACACCACTTGTTACGAATGGAGATGCTGGATCAAATGGAATTGTATTTTTATTACATGTTACACCGATTTCATCAAGCATATGTTCTGCTTCTTTACCAGATATGTTGAGGCTTCTTACATCTAAACTCATCACGTGATTATCTGTACCACCAGATACGATACGTAATCCTCTATCCATTAAGCCTTTTGCAAGTGCTTGTGCATTTTTGATGATTTGTTCTTGGTAAGCTTTGAACTCAGGTTGTAATGCTTCTTTGAAGCTTACAGCTTTAGCAGCGATAACATGCATTAATGGACCACCTTGGATACCAGGGAAAATTGCTTTATCAATCATTGGTGCTAATTCTTTTGAGCAAAGAATCATACCACCACGAGGTCCTCTAAGTGTTTTATGTGTAGTTGTTGTTACGAAGTGTGCATATGGCACTGGACTTGGGTGAAGTCCTGCTGCCACGAGACCAGCAATATGCGCCATATCTACCATAAGGTATGCGCCAACTTCATCAGCAATCTCTCTAAATTTTTTGAAGTCGATGATACGTGAGTAGTTACTTGCACCAGCGATAATCATTTTTGGTTTGTTTTCAAGAGCAAGTTTTCTTACTACTTCATAGTCGATAGTTTCTGTTTCTCTATCTACTTCATAAGATACGATGTTGTAGTGTTTACCAGAAATATTAACTGGGCTACCATGAGTTAAGTGTCCACCATGACTAAGATTCATCCCCATTACAGTATCTCCTGGTTTAAGTGCTGCAAAGAATACTGCTTGGTTAGCTTGTGATCCTGAGTTTGGTTGAACGTTAGCATGCTCTGCACCAAAAAGCTCACATGCTCTATCTCTTGCTAAATCTTCTATTTTATCCACTACTTCACAGCCACCATAGTAACGTTTTCCTGGATAACCTTCTGCATATTTATTTGTAAGTGTACTTCCCATAGCAGCCATAACTGCTTTTGATACAAAGTTTTCTGAAGCAATTAATTCGATTTTATTGTTTTGTCTTGCTGTTTCTTCAAGAATAAGCTCTGTCATTTCTGGATCTACATTTTTTAATTCGTCAAGTGTGTACATATTCTGCCTCCTAAATTATTGTTTTAAATTATATATGATAAAGAAAATATCTATATACCTTATTTATTTTGATATGCTGCATAACCTCTTCTAACAGCTTCTTTATTCATTTCGATTGTATGTGGTGGAACAGTTCTTTCTACAAGTTCTTCCCACTCTTTAATATCATCACCGATATATGCTGCATAAGCACCTATCATAATCATATTCACTACACGCACGCTTCCTAATTCTTCTGCAATAGATAATGCATCCATTAAACAAATGTTTTTACAACTTGCTTTAAGTGTTTCTTCAATGCCCTCTGGATAAGGTTCTATCCCCATAACTACTGGCATAGGATCAATTTCTTGTGTATTGACAATAAGTACACCATCTTCTTTTAAGAATGGTAAGTATCTTAAAGCTTCTAATTTTTCAAAAGCAAAGATAATATCTGCTTCTCCAAGTTCTACAAGTGGAGAATAAACTGTATCACCATATTTCACTTGCATTACAACGCTTCCGCCACGTTGTGACATGCCGTGTACTTCAGACATTTTAACATCATAATCTTTAGATAATGCATAGTTTCCAATGATACGTCCTGTTAAGAGCGTACCTTGTCCGCCGACACCTACGATTAATATATTTTTAGTCATCTTAGTTTTCCTCCTTACCAATAGCGCCTTTAGGACAGACTGTAGCACATACACCGCAGCCAGCACATAAAGCAGTATTAATAGTTACTTTATTACCTACTTTTTGAATAGCAGGACAACCAAGTTTTAAGCAGGCTCCACAACCTATACACTTGTCATGATCACATTTGTGTACTGGCCATTTTTCTTTGATGATTAAGCGACAAGGTGCTTTTGTAATGATTACAGATGGTTCATCTTTAGCTGTTTCTTCTCTAAGGGCTTTTTCTACAGCTTTCATATCATAAGCATTAACTGTTACAACATTATTAATACCTACTGCTTTACAAAGTGTGGCAAGGTCAAGGGCATAAGTTTGTTCTCCTTGAAGCGTTTTACCCGTACCTGGATTTTGTTGATGACCTGTCATACCTGTAATTGAGTTATCTGCAATGATAATAGTAGATACACCTTTATTATAAACAATATCTACAAGTCCTGTAATACCAGAGTGAATGAATGTTGAATCACCGATGATACCAACTACATTCTTAGTAAACTCTTTACCTCTAGCTTTTTCCATACCATGAGCCATACCAATACTTGCCCCCATACATACACAAGTATCAATAGCCCCATGTGGTGGCGCTGAACCTAATGTATAACAGCCGATATCCCCTGTCACTGTTAATTTAAGTTTGCTGATTACTGTGTAAACACTTCTATGTGGACATCCAGGACAAAGCACTGGAGGTCTAATAGGTGTTTTTTGTGCTTCTCTATATGTAGGAAGTTCCATACCAAATACTGATTTAAGTTGTCTTACAGAGATTTCACCTTGTCTGCCGAAGAGTTCTTTACCTTTTACATTGATACCTGCTGCTTTTACTTGTTCTTCAATAACTGGTTCTAATTCTTCTACAACATAGATTTCATCTAAGCCTTCAGCAAATGCTTTAATTGCTTCTATTGGTAATGGGTTAAGCATAGCAAGTTTCATAATATTTGCTTCAAATCCTGTTTCTTTAACATATTGATAGCAAATACCACTTGTGATGATCCCTACTTTATTATTAGCTTTTTCAATGCCAAGTAGTCCTAATTTTTCAGCATCAGCAGCTAAACGTTTCATACGTTCTTCTACGAAAATATGTCTAGGTTTTGCATTAGCTGGTGTCATAACATATTTTTTAATGTTCTTTTCATAAGGTTTAAGTTCATATGCTGTTTTTTCACCAAGCTCTACAATGCTTTGTGAGTGAGCAACCCTTGTTGTTAATCTGAAGATAACTGGTGTATCATATGCTTCACTTATTTCCATAGCTTTTTTAACATATTCCTTACACTCTGTACTATTAGATGGCTCAAGAACTGGTACATTAGCAGCTCTTGCAATCATTCTTGTATCTTGTTCATTTTGTGAACTATGCATTCCTGGATCATCAGCTACGAATGCTACAAGTCCCCCATTAACTCCTGTATAAGCTGCTGTAAATAATGGGTCTGCTGCAACATTTAAACCTACATGTTTCATAGCTACTACTGATCTTGCCCCTGCTACACTACTGCCGATAGCTACTTCCATAGCTACTTTTTCATTTGGTGCCCATTCTGCATAAATATCATCATATTTAGCAATGAACTCTGTAATTTCTGTACTAGGTGTTCCTGGATAAGCAACAGCCACTGTAGCTCCTGCCTCATAAACACCACGTGCAATGGCTTCATTTCCAAGCATCAACTTTTTCATTTCACCCTTACCCCATTTCCTCGGTTAATAGTTTTTAGTTTCAATTACAAATGTATATATATCATATCATTATTACTTTAATGATTTCAATATTTTATAAACAATTAAATATTTTTATAGACAATTTTTGCAATATTTCAATGCCTTTACACTATTTTTTTATAAGTGTATACTTTTCATAACCTTTAAAGTGGATTTAAGTTCAAGTATTTTTTCCAAAACTGCATATACTCTAAAGGAAATAATTTTATAAGGAGGGATTCAAATGGTAGAACCTCATCTCCATGAACGTATATTAAACTTTGCTGTATCTACTGGTGAATTCATGCTTAAAAGTGGCGCTGAAACCTATCGTGTAGAAGACACTATTACCCGTATTTTAGAGGTACATAAATTTAAGACAATTGATACTTTTGTTATTCCAACGGGTATTATGGTCACCATTAATGATGACTCCTTTTCAATGGTTACTAAAGTGGTTCGTGTGAAAAATAGAAGTACAAGACTTGATCGTATTGAAAGCCTCAATCAACTTTCCCGTGATTATGTAGAAGGCAAATTGGATGTCCATGAAGCCCAGGCCAAACTTGACGCACTTAAAAAGGCGCCAAGCTACTACTCTTCTAAACTGATAATCTTATGCATTGGCATTAGTTGTGGCTTCTTCTCTGTTATGTTTAATGGCGGCATTTTAGAATTTATTCTTTCATTCTTCATTGGCATGGCTATAGGCTTCTTAAAGTCTCTACTTACAGATAAAAGCATTGTTAATTTCTTTGTTTTATTCTTATGTGCTTTAGTCATAGGATTTGCAGCAAGTATTTGCAGCTTTATCTTTAAAACGGCCATTCATCAAGAGCCTATTGTTATTGGCTGTATTATGCCGCTTTTACCTGGGGTGGCCTTCACAACTGCTGTTCGTGATGCCATTGGTGATGAACTGATTTCAGGTATTGCTAGGGCTGTAGAAGCACTTCTCGTGGCAGTCGCTTTAGCTGCGGGTGTTGGTAGCTCCCTTGGCCTTTTTCTATGGCTTGGAGGGGTATTATGATTATTAGTGTAATTAGTGCTTTTATTTCTACGATTACTTTTTCAGTCGTTTTTCACGTACAAAAAAAGCACCTACTCATTTGTGGCGCTGTAGGAGCTCTGGGCTGGCTTGTTTATTTACTTTGTTTAGATAAAAATCTTTCATCAGTTCTTTCTACTTTTATTGCTAGCTTACTTGTTACTCAGCTTTCTTATATTCTTGCCAGAAAGCGTAGAACACCTGTTACAGTTTTCTTAATTGCAGGTATCATTCCACTCGTGCCAGGGGTTGGACTTTATCGCACTATGGCAGCCATACTAGATTCTAACTATAGTTTAGCTGTCAATTATGCAGCACTTACTTTCCAGGTTTCTGCTGTTATTGCCGGTGCCATTGTTATTATTGCTTTACTGCCACTTTTATGGCGTAAGCCCCAGCGTAGAAGAAAAATATAGCTGCTCATTTTAGCACAGCATTTATTCTATAAAAAAGCTCATTACTTATTTAGTTAATGAGCTTTTTTATAATTACTTAGCCACTCATCAGCCTTCATTACCTTAGCAAAGCCACTGGCTAAGGCTGCCATAAACACATTGTGTACGTTTTGTGCTGGAAGCATTTTACCTTCCCATTCTAATGCTCTTGCGGTACAAGCATTCTCAATTAATGTGACACCATATCCTTTAGCTACTGCTGATCTTACTGTAGTATCTATACACATATGGCTCATCATCCCACAAACCACAAGTTCTGTAACTCCCTGTGCTTCTAATTCTTGTTGCAAATTAGTTTGTAAAAAACTATCTGGATAATGCTTAACCACCCTTACTTCATTTTGTAGAGGTGCTACTGCCTTATAAATATTAGCGCCCTCTGTATCTGGTGCAAAAAATACCGGATTAGGCTTCACATTAATATGTTGTATATGAAAAATAGGTAAGCATTGTTTTCTAAAGTAATCTAGTATTTTTACTGCCTGAACTGCTGCTTCTTCTGGCTTATATAATTCAAACTTTCCACCTTTAAAATAATCATTTTGTAAGTCAATGAGTACTAAACCTTGTTTCATCTTCATCACCCTTTATCTTATTTGGTTTAAGAACTTTTTCTTAGGTTTAGTTTATACCTTAAGAGGGTTAACGTACATTACTTACTTTTTTGTGGGTATACTACAACAAATTCCTTTTTGCTTTAGAAGCTCCTCCTTGCCATGTTCAATCATATATTCTATGCCGATCTCTTGCATAATTTCAACAGCTTCTAATAACTTTTCCCCTCTTGCCGTTAAAAAGTATGCTACACGCAGTGGATACCCTTCAAAACTTTCTTTATCCACTATCCCAAATTGTCTAAGCTCCCTTAGCTGCTCTAGTAACATTTTTTCTGAAATCCCATTAATACCATGTTGCAGTTGGGAAAGGCTCATTCTCCCCTTACGCAGTGAAAAAACAATGATTGTTTTCCATTTCCCTTTTACAATATCATGGACAATTTCTAATGGACATGTATATTCCTCTCTAACTCTCATACTTACACCCCATTTAGTTTCTTTTTTATCATTTTACTATATATTCCACATATTTATATTCTACACAATAATATGTTAATCTTACCTTATATTAATTTTTGAAAGGAGTTAATCATGAAAAAGAAAATATTAACCTTTATCTTTAGCTTCATTGCTTTTTTAATATTTGCTTATATACAATTACCTGTTTTAAAACCAGATTTCACTTCTTTGTATATTACGCTTATTATGTTTTTACTTTTATTCGGCTTCTTAAACTTAGATTTCAAATCTCCTGTAGCTGACTATTTCACTAAAACGTCTAAAATCAGTTTTGGTTTAAGTGGACTTTTAATGCTCTATCTTTTACTTGTGCCTTTCATCTCAAGTACACCTTTTTTACATGCAAACAGTTATCGCACTCTCCTTGGGGAAGTCACAGAAAGCGAATTTACTTCCGACATTACCCCTGTTAGTGTAGAAGATATTCGTCTTGTAGATGAAGAAAATGCTAATAACTTAGGTATGAAAAAATTAGGCGAAGTGCCTGGACTTGGTAGCGTTGCGAAGCTCGGTGATTTTCACATTCAAAATATTGATGGCGAACTTTTCTGGGTAGCACCTATTGTACATCGTGACTTTATTAAATGGGTTACTAATTTAAAAGGAACAACAGGTTACATTATGGTTTCTGCAACTAATCCACAAGATGTACGCTTTATTAAAGATATTAATGGTAAACCAATTAATATTAAATATCAACCAAATGCTTATTTTCATCAGGATTTAGCCCGTCATCTCTATACACATGGCTTTGCTAATATTGGGCTTACAGATTTCACATTAGAAGTCAATGATGAAGGTTATCCATATTGGATTGTAACTTTATATGAACACAAAGTCGGATATGCCGGCGCTGATGCTGTAGGGGTGGTCACTGTTGATCCAGCCACTGGCGAAATAGGCCGCTACTCTATTGAGGATGCCCCTACTTGGATTGATCGTATTCAACCAGAATACTTTATCGAAAATCAAATTTCATATTGGGGTACTTACGTTAATGGCTATCTCAATGCCAAAATCGCCGAAGAAGGTGTCCTTAAACCAACTCCAGGTACATCTCTTGTCTATGGTGATGATGGTAACTCTTACTGGTATACAGGTATCACTTCTGCTGGTGCAGATGATTCTACAATTGGTTTCATGCTTGTAAATACACGTACTAAAGAGGCTAAACTCTACAAACAACCAGGTGCTACAGAAACAGCTGCTATGCGTTCTGCAGAAGGTAAAGTACAAGAAAAAGGCTACTTTGCCACAGTACCAGTTATGTACAATGTCCTTGGCTCACCAACTTACGTGATTTCTCTTAAAGATAAAGCTGGCCTTATTAAAATGGTAGCCTTAGTCTCTGTAGAAGATTACAGTCTGGTAGGCCTCGGCGAAACTAAACAAGAAGCCCTCAAAAACAAGTCCTTAAAGCAAAAGGTAACATGCTGAATCTAGGCTCTAGTTCAGGCTCAACCGAAGTAACAGGTAAAATTACCCGCATAGGCCAAGACGTCCAAGGCGGCACAACCTACTACTACTTCACACTAGATACCCTAGAAAATTATATTTTAAACACCACCTCTGCAACTTCTGAAGAAATAACTCTTACTACAGTAGGTGATACAGTCAAACTCAGCTACGAACTCTATGGTGACACTCTAGATGTTACAGCATTTGACAACCTAAACCTCAAATAAATTACTTTCGGTACTTATTGAGATTATATACTCACTAAGAGATATTACTATTAAACAACTAGATATTTATACTAGAGGAAGGGAGTCCTTTATGCTATCTGCTATATCAATATTTACAACAATGCTAGACTTCGCAGTGAAACTTTTCACCCTAGGTGCACTCATTCTAGCCATTAAAGCACTACATATTTATATCAATAAAAATCAATAAAAAAACTGCCGAACAAGCTCATCGGGCTAGATGACTTGTCCGGCAGTCTTTTATATATATCACGCTTTTAGATTCCAAAGATTATTAAACTTCTATTTTCCCTAATTCCCTGTTCTACTAATGTGATCAATCCCTCAAGTTCATATAAGTTCCAATAATCCTTCTCCCTACTAGCCACTGTAATGGCCAAGAAACGTTTCATAGATTCCATTGGAATAATGGTAATCCCAGTCCAATCAATCACACTTGCCCACTTATGTATACACGGAAAATATGTTTTCAATCCCACAAACTCAGGTAATATCCTTTCAAAAATCTCATCACTTACATGAATACACTCATACTCATCTATACAACGCTCCTCATAAATCCCCTCATCTCCCGCACAAATCGTCAAAGCAAAATCGTACATTTCTATTCTCCTAGCTTAAATTTTTCACTTACTACTAAGACCATCTATTAATCTTAATAAACATATCTCCTAAATTGTATCAAACTTCCCCCCTCCCAACAATTACATTCTAAAAATTAAATTTATCTAACCTTCGACCACAGTATCTTTTTCTTCTTTCCATCTCAGTATCTTTCATCCCTGTTTCTCCTGCCAGCAACTCTTCAGCCTTCCTTTCACACGCCCATATGTGGTCTTGCCGGGAAGTGTTGCCCGCCTTTTATGTTTTGTCTCAGTAGTAGTGTGGATAAGTTTGGTGATTAAATTTATCTAACCTTCGAACGAAGTGAGGGTTAAGGAAATTTAATCACCAAACTTATCCATATCTCCACGCACCCAACCCATAAAAAAAGCCCGAGCAACACTCACGTGCAACTCGGACCACATACTAGTTTTTACATCCAAACTTTGAACCAAAGTTATTGTTGTTATTATTACAGCAGTTATTATCGTCATTATTATTGTTACAGCCAAGTGTCTTTGCATTCTTGCCTACTTCAAGTGGTTGAATACTAGCTTCAAGTAAATCACCACATACGAAATCTAAGCAACTATTGTTGTTATCTTCGTCCATTGGTGATAATTTAGGTGGGATCGTAAGTCCTTCATGTTTAAATTTGTATTGTACGAAGTAAATAGCTTTGATATAAAGTGTTAAACCGATTGCGAAGCAATCTTCATTACTAGCGATAACTTTAGCAAGTGCTTGAGCTGAGATACCTTGTTGAATTGTATTGTTCATATTGAAGGTAGCTGATTCTCTGCAATAACCTCTAGCATCTTTATCTTCACCGATGAATCCCATGTAGTTAATATTTTTGATAAGTTTGCAGCATCCATCTGGATCTTCTACTTTGTAACCTACGCCATAAGGTGTGTAAAGATCAAAAGTAACTGCTGAAGGATTTGTGCAAGAGTCATGACCACAGCTATCTTCATCGCCTAAATATCTAACTGTCATCATACCAGTTTTAGTTACTTTACAGCACTCACTGATACATTCTACTGCTAATGTTACATCAATATCTTTAAGTGTAATACGACTTAAGTTAGGGTTACCTTTAGCTGATTTAATTTCAGAATATCTATCGCAATCATCGTTATTAAAATTAAAGTTAATATCTACTACTTGTAATTGAATTTTATCTGCTTCTGCTAAATCTTCTTTACTAATACCATCAAATAAAATATCTGTATAGTCGTTAGAATTGCAGCGGCATACGTCTTCAAGTTCATTTAAGCATACTGTACGGCAAAGATTAAGGCCGATTTCATCAAATACAGCTGGAGCCATCATAGTAAGAAGTCTAGGTTCTCCAATAGGTGGACACATTGCTACTGCTTCTAATGGAGACATTTTATTTTCAGCAGGGTGACATTGTTCACAAATGCCTGCGTTAGGTCGTTGGAAGAATTTCACATCGTTATTATTGTTACAACAACATTTACTCATAGTTTAACCTCCTGTATGATTCTAAAAATGATGTGAATCATAATTTGTCGTTTCCAATACTATAATATGGAAACTTAAGTTGATTGGTGACATTTACGTATAAATTTATTTAATTACCAATATATTTATAAAAGAAGTGTTTTTTTAACATAGGAGGTCTGCATTCTAATGCCTTTTATATTTCATAAAGACCACACATTTACTGTTGTCGATAACCTGCCGCGTCATGGCGTATTATGTCAGATTTGTGGTAATAATACTTCAAGGCCTATTCAACTTCAACCTTCTCCTTGTAAAGACTTTAGTGCTACTCTAGATTCCTCTAACCATCTTCATCTTTTAGTTATGCCAAATAATACACATTTAAACTATTTGTGTTATGAAAATAATCATTGTCTCAAAAAAAGCCAAGTTGTCAATGCATCAGAGAATTATACTCTTTTATCACCTTCTATTTTTATAGTAGACAACGTCCTCTATATAACCTACATTTCTTTCGAAAATTCAGCCTATAATCTCGTTTATCAAAATATAGATGGTTCTATTTTTACAACTCTTTTTACAACCCCTTATGAGCCTATTGCCCTTAAGAGTTTTGTGCAAGATAACATTGTTTATATCTTTTATATCCAACATACCGATGAAAGCTATCTATTAAAAGGATTCGAAATTAGAGGCGACCAAATCAAAGAAACAAATTATGTGAGTAGCTATACACCTCTTCTTGATTACAGTATATGCATTTACGAGGATGAGGTGCATATCACCTACTACACAGAAATACATGGCAAATATCAACTCATTTATTATAACGGTTCAAAGGGTACAGCTACTTCCTTGTGTACAGCCTCCTCCCTTTCTGGTCCTGTTATATTTGCCTATCTAGGCCACCTTTGGATTAATACCTATATTGATAAGGAACTTTATACTTTCCTTTCTATTGATAATGGCCTCAGATTTAGCACCCCTACCCTTTCTTCAATGCAAGGAAATTTCTCACGTTGCTACTTTCAGACTTTCTCCGACACTTCTTTCAATGCTATAGAATGTTATGCCCAATTAAA
The DNA here is from genome assembly GCA_937935915.1 of uncultured Clostridia bacterium. Classification (GTDB taxonomy): domain Bacteria; phylum Bacillota; class Clostridia; order Lachnospirales; family Cellulosilyticaceae; genus Cellulosilyticum. Next base: position 2,176 of record CALGWE010000008.1, on the reverse strand, counting down.
TAATGCAGTCAAAATAAGCACCGTATATGTCACTGATTTTGAACATATTCACCCAGATACCCATATTCCTATTGAACTAGAACTCTACCTAGAAGGTGTCAAACTTTCATCCGCCTCTATGCCGCCTTTAGAAGATCCATCTCCAGCGCCATCCCCTGCACCTAATCAACCTCAAATGCGCCCTAATATTAATCGTACTAAAAAACGTCAAGACCCTATCACCTCTGCCAAGGATGCTTTTATGAAAGAAGAACTTACTGCCTTTGATTTAGCACCACGTATATAAAACCTAAATCTATGCCTAACTCAAAAAAGGTGATATCAGGAAATACTCTCTCACTTTCCGATACCACCTTTTTTTATCATAATCTCCTTTAATGACAAAACAATTTTTATATCTCTTTATCCTCTGCACTTACCTTTGCTACAATCTTTGGGAGATACTTTTTATAAGCATTTTTCTTATCTCTTATATAAATATACCCTAGCATAATCCCCATCCCTAATAAAGCTGTTAGAGCTATAAAGATTTCTCCTACTTGTGGCATAATATAAGTTTGTAGTAAATAGCCTACTAAAAATCCTATAACAAGTCCTACAAAAGGTAAACCATACATAATATACGTTGCTTTTAAAAACGTGTTATTTTCTAAAGAAACTTCTACACGTTCTCCTACCATACATCTTAGATTGCTGACACATTTTAGATTACAACTCTTTTTATCTGTTAACATTTCACATGCGTGACATTCCCCACACATGTCTTGCCTCTCCATCTTTACATAGATATATTTACGTTCTACCTTTTCCACAGTTCCTACTGGCATCTACTTTCCTCCTGTCATTATGTCCTTTTTATAGCCTTTTTGACATTTCTCTTTTTATCTTATCACAATTATCTTTACTTTACACAAAATATAAATAATTATATTTGCATATATCCCTACTTAATCGTATAATATACTTTATATTATATAATTATTTATAAATTTAGTCCTTTTTTTTATAATTATACATTACAACTTAGGACATAGGGGGTTAATATCATGTCTGAACTTTTAACTTTAAATGATGTTTTAGCAGCAAAAGAACGTATCTCACAAACTTGTATTCAAACAAACTTAATTTATAGTTATGAATTGAGCCATGAATTCAATAACGAAGTTTACCTTAAACCTGAAAATTTACAGGTGACAGGTGCCTTCAAAATTCGTGGTGCTTTAAATAAAATTAAAAAGTTAACTGATGAAGAAAAGAAAAGAGGCCTTATTGCTTCTTCTGCTGGAAACCATGCACAGGGTGTCGCTTATTCTGGTCATGCACTTGGAATTGATGTGACAATTGTAATGCCTGAAACAACACCACTTATCAAAGTACAAGCAACTAAAAATTGGGGTGCTAATGTAGTCCTTTCAGGAAAAATCTATGATGAAGCTTATAACACTGCCAAACGCTTAGAAGCTGAAAATGGTTATACTTTTATTCACCCATTTGATGACTTTGATGTTATGGCTGGTCAAGGGACTATTGCCTTAGAAATCTTAGAAGAATTACCAGATGCAGATGTCATCTTAGTGCCTGTTGGTGGGGGCGGATTAATTAGTGGTATTGCGGTAGCTGCTAAATCAATTAATCCTAATATTAAAGTCATTGCTGCTGGTATGCGTCACTCTCTTGACGTAGGTCATGTAGACCCTCTTACAAAAGTAGATAGTATCGCTGATGGGGCTGCTGTTAAAGTAGCTGGTACAAATACATTTGAGATTGTAAAAGAATATGTAGATGATATTATTACAATTGATGATGAAGATTTAATCGAAGCGATCTTCTTATTAGTTGAAAAACATAAAATCGTATCAGAAGCAACAGGTGCACTTCCAATTGCAGCACTTAAAAAATTAGGTATGGAAGGCAAAAAAGTTGTTTCAGTTATTAGTGGTGGTAACATTGATGTCCTTACAATGTCTTCACTCTTAAATAGAGGGCTTCACTCTCGTGGTCGTCTATTCTGCTTCTCAGTTAAATTACAAGACACACCAGGTCAACTTGTTAAAGTTGCTAACATCTTAGCTGGACTTGGTGCTAACGTTGTAAAACTTGATCACAATCAATTTAAAGCCCTTGATCGTTTACGTCATGTAGCTTTAGAAGTAACAGTTGAAACAAATGGTCATGA
>CALGWE010000007.1:0-11625 GCA_937935915.1 uncultured Clostridia bacterium | reverse complement strand
AAGAGGAAGCCTTAAATCAGCACTCGATGACGATGGACGTTCCCTTTGAAAAATCACCATTCAGCCATTGCCATTCTTCTATCATTTCTAATTGATGCGCTTCATTAATATGTGGAATGCTATGACACTCACCAATTCTTATTTCATTTTCAATTGTAATATGTTGATACTTAAAGTCTAGAGAATAGTCTTGATGAATGGCACCTACTAATATGCCTTGCTTCACTTCTCCACCACTATATTCAGCCCAAACCATATTGGCTTCTTGATGATAGTGAAATAGTGTTGCTGCGCTCTGCTTTCCATTAATACTATTATATTTAGTAATGAATTTACGACCATTATAAGTAAATGGTCTAATGCCCTTAAGCGCTTTTTCCATTATTTCATATACGAGGATTACATGGTTTTCACATTCTTTTTCACCATGACTCCTCGTATTATAGCCACGGTGTTCATAAAACCTACTTGCTGGCAATGAAGCATCTAGTTCAGCCTTTGTATAGTGTTTACTTATTGCCCTCTCTAACTCATCCATAATATAAGTGCCATAACCCTTACCTTGCTTTTCAGGTAATACATATACCCTTGTAATATGATTTTCCTTGTAAGCCCCCGTACCTACAATTTGCCCTTCATCCATTAATATCCCAACGTTGCCTTCACTGATATCTTCTTTAATATTTTCCAGGCTATGTAGCTGCACAAAAAACTTTACAACTTCTTTAGGATAGTACAAAGGATAAGTTTCTTCTATAGCCTTTTTTGTAATATCCGCTATAATCTGACTCTCTTCTAACTTGGCCTTTTTATATTCCACTTGATCTCCCCCTAAAATTAATCTACTCCCAGTCTTTCCATACTTCTGGTACGTAGCCAATTGTAGCTTTCTTACCATTTCTTACAATAGGTGTGCGCATAAGTTGTTGATTTTCAAAAACGCGTTTTTCTTTGTTCATATTTGAAGCATATTGAATACGTGACATAGCTTCTTTGTCTTTACACTTGTCATTTATCATTTTATTAATGTCACCAATTGCTTGTTTAACACTGTTAAATTCACCTTGACTCATACCTTTTTCTTTCATATCAATAAATTGATATTTAATACCACGTTCTTTAAAATAACGCTCTGCCTTTTTTGTATCAAAACATTTCTTAGTTCCAAAAATTTGTATATTCATTCTTGTTATAGGCTATGTATAAAGCCTTCTCCTTTATGTCATTTATAATCTATTATTTTGTATATTTTCTTCTTATATATTATATAAACCTATATTTTCTATAAAGATATTTCACAAGACTATCTTGCGTAGCCACATCCTGATGTTTGGCGATTATTATTGCCACCTCTTACATATGATGCATTAAACTCTTGTGTAAGCTCAGAAATTTCTTTTTCTCCATTAATATAAGGTTCATAAAAATCATAACCAAATCTACCGCCATCCTCACAGCCAATTTCGCTATATCCTAAAGCATCTTTTACGATTTGTTCTCTTTGCTCTCTTGTTGTATTTTTAATTAAAAACTTTTCCATAATTCGTCTCCTATATTACTTTTATATTTTCTCCCATTATAACCCAAAACACTGATAATTCAAACATGTCACTGTATATTTATAGGCACTTATATATTCACCAATTTATTCCATTTATCATAATCTATTATAAGACTATTTAAGAGGTGCACTATGGCAAAATATATGAGGCAAACATCTAATAATTTCTATAAATATACACTAACTTCTACATCTTTGCTTGAGAGCAAATCTCCAGACGCAGCAGTCATTAGTATTATTCCAGTCAATAGTCGTGTCCAAGTCCTCGATGCTGCTGAAGATTGGTATCAAGTGGTTTATGATTATGAAACTGGCTTCGTTCCTACTTCACGTTTATCTATTACAGAATATGCTTGGCAAAATACTGTACTTCATCCTTATGCTGATTCCCAAACAGTACCTATTGCCACAGTACCTGCTAAATCTGAAGTTCAAGTCTTATCTATTGTAGGCGATTGGAGTTATGTAATTTACAACTCCCAAAAAGGCTATATTTTTACTTACTACTTAACAGATGATGGGAATCCACCAGTCCCTTATAACTTTGAATATTTTGAAACAGACATGACCAGATTTGTAAATGAAAATAACATTAAAAGTCCTACTCCTTATCTCATTACCACTGATCTTACAAATAAACTGACTTATGTCTTCAATCATATTAATGGCCGCACCTGGAATTTGCTTTATCAGTGGCCTTGCACTGTAGGCAAACCAAGCACACCAACTATACGTGGCACTTTCTTCGTAAATGGTCGTAAGCCTTATTTTGGCTCAGATAGCTACCGTGTTAAATTTGCAACCCGTATTTTAGAAAGTTACTATTACCACAGTGTTTTATTTGACCCAGAAGGCAATAGGATTATCAATGATACCTTAGGTGAAGCTTTAAGCCATGGTTGTATCCGCTTGGCTGTAGAAAATGCCCAATGGATTTATGATAATGTTCTAGATACTACTGCTATTATCATTAACTAATCTTAACTTAACTTTACAGATAGCATGACTACAAAACCATCTGCTTCATTATAGATACTAATATTTCCTCCCATCTCCTCCATATAATGCTGACATAAATAAAGCCCTAGTCCTGCCCCTGACTTTTCCTGTACTGCTTTATCTTTTCCTCTATAAAACTTCTGGAATACCAAAGGGATTTCTTCTTCAGGAATCCCTTTTCCAAAATCCTTAAATGTTAGGACAAGGTACTGTTCATTTAATTCAAACTTTACCTTTATATCCGTCCCTGCATACTTATAGGAATTGGCAATAATGTTGGTAATAACCCTTTCCATAGGTATAGGATCTATTAAAATCAAGCCTCCTGCCTTTCCCTCTATAGTGACACGTTCTTTATAGTCGGCTAAATGAATCATTTCTACTAAACAACTGGCATAGGCTTCTTTGATTACTACAGAAAGCTGCCCTAGTTCTTCTAATGTAGATTGAAATAAATTTGAAATAAGTGTATCGATTTTTTCACAGTGACTATAAATTGCCTTAATTTTTTTACTCAGCATTTCATCTTTTGCCCTCTTTATGAGAAGTACTTCACTAATTAATTTAATGGAAGTAAGGGGGGTTTTAATATCGTGACTTAAAGAAGCTATAATTTCTTGCTTACTCCTATTAGCTGCATATTCCTTTTCCTTGGCTTCCTTAAGTTCTTCCCGCATGATATCAAAACTTGCTGTAAACGCACCAAATAAATTTTCTTTATCCCTCTTTAAAGGAATATCTAAATTGCCATTGGCGATTTGATGTGCAAAGGCCTCCAGTTCCCTAAAAGGCTTAAAGTAATATTGCCATATGAAACATAAATAACTTATTAAAATAATGCCTATAAATATATAAATGCCTAAAACATACTGGCTGAGCTTCTTTACTTTATTTAAGAAGTCTTGTTCATTGTTGGTATGAATCAGTACTTTTACCTCTCCTACTTTTTCGCAAAGATTATGTTCTGCCTTACTCCTTTGAGAAGATGTCTCCTGATATATGCCTGATTGATATAACATTTTCTCCTTTTCATCTATTACAACAAAATCATATAAAAAAGAGAGGCTGTCAAGTTTAGACCACTGCCCCCCGCACCCCTCTACCTCTTTTAAAATTTCATTAACGGCTACCATATTTACATTTTCTAATGTAACCTGCTGCCTAATGGTATTAAATAATATTAATCCTATGATTATGTAAATGGTTAATGCACCTAAAGCTCTCTTCACCTTATCCCCCTATAATTCAAAGACATAGCCTATACCCCATACCGTCTTAATATAGGTTGGTGCATTAGGTTGTTCTTCTATTTTTTCTCTTAAATGTCTAATATGTACAGAAAGCGTTCCTTCTTGTACATATATGTTACGCCATACATTTTCAAGTAATTCTTCTTTTGTAACTACCTTATTGGCATGAGCAATCAAATATTTTAATAGTTGATATTCCATCTCTTTAAGTTTTCTTACTTCCCCCAAAATCTTTACTTGATGATAGTTATGATCTAATATAATGCGCTCATCCACTTTTTCTTCTCCAAGTACATATTGTTCATTTGCTTCTACTGTTTTTATATTTCTAAGGCTTTCATAACGCTTGAGCATGGCCTTTACTTTCGCTAATAAAATATTTAAAGTATATGGTTTTTTAATGTAATCATCTCCACCTATATTAAGAGCCGTTAAAACATCATCATCACTATTTCTGGCACTAATAAAAAATATAGGTATTTCTAAAGTCTCTCTTATTTTTTTACATAGTTCAAACCCAGATTTCGTTCCTAAGTTAATATCTAATAATATTAAATCTATTGTATGTGTATCTAAAAATGCCAAAGCCTCTTCATAAGAAGTGGCGTAAGCAGTAGGGACATCAAACATATTAAAATACTCCGAGGTATTTTCTGCTATATCCAATTCATCATCTACAACCAAACAACTATAATGCATTATTATATCTCTCCTCATATTTTAAAATTCTCTACTCCTCACGCCAATTATATAACCTATTTAAAATTTTTTCTACTCTTCAATTTTGAACTTTGTACCCGCTTCACCAATTAACACCATAGTACCATCTTTCGGCATTAAGGTTACTTCACTACCATTTAATCGCATACTTGAATAAATACAGTGATGATAGCTATTATAAATATAAACTGCACCTTTGCCCTCTATGTGTATCTTTCTTTGCTTTTTTGCTACCTGATCATCTATCTTATACCAAATAGCACCTGATGTTTTTTCCATTTCCACATCTAGATTCTCACCTTTATAAGTCTCAAGTGCATCTTCAGGAATATAACGATAAGATGTGCCTCCTATAGTTAAATATTCTTTGCCCTCTTCTTTAATCCAGGCAATATCTGTCATATCTCTTCTTAATCCTGCTGCCTGCGCATGCTCTGCACTCATAATTTTACTTACACCTACTCTGCTGTTACTGCCGCTTCCCTTAATATATCCTCTTACCTGATTTGATACTTCTAGTTTTTCATAGGTATTTATAAACCAGTTGGTAGAAGTATATTTATCATATATTGGATAATACACCTTATTAGCACGTTCCTGCCAAGTCTTTAAAACCTGCTCATCAATATGAGTCGGCGTTTGTTTTTTAAGTGCATTTTCAAGATTTGCATAAATACCCAAACCTTCTTTCGCCATATAATCCTGTGTACAAAGATAAACTTCTCCATCCTTTTCTTTCACAAACCATACTCTAGAAGTTACCTTTCCTTTAGAGGCTGAATGCTGTAACTTTTGAGTTTCAAAATAATAGCCTTCATCATTTACGAAAAAGCCTTCTTGAGTATATTTAAACTTAGCTTCTATAGATTTATCGTTTTCAAAAGACTTTATAAGCATCTCTTCATCATTAGGGAAACTAATTTCATACCACTCTTCTCCACTATAAAAGCCTTGATATGACTTAATTGATTCTGGAATTTGACTATAAGTTAAATCTTTATTCCACTCATTTATCTTATCTTCCTTATGTGAAATAGCACCCTTTTCTTCTAATATAGCCATTAAAATAGCTTGGCTCATATAAGCATCATTAGACCCATCTCCACCAGAATTCAAAACAGCGACGCTACAGTTATAATCTGGTGCAATCAGTAGATTTGCTTGATTATAGTTAACACTGCCACCCTTTGTAATCACCTTCACGCCATATTGATTAAAAGGATAGACGCTGACACTGTCAAAGCCTAATCCAAAGTCAAAAGCACTACTATCTCCCTCTAAATTAAGATAAGTCGTCTGATCATGTTCACTTCTTAACATAGCATCTACAGACTTCTTATTTAAAATATGAGATTCACAATCTTTCATAAAAAGGGTAGAAAACTTACACAAATCTTCCGTGGTGGATAAGATGCCCCCACTTCCTATAAGGTTGCAATATTCATTTGGCAAATCATAGCCACTTTCTTCATAAGTTCCTGACTGTTCTACCGGCACTTCACTTGCCATTTGAGGTGTACTTGTTTGAGACATCTCTAAAGGCTTAAGTATATTTTGCACCATATACTCTGAAAAGCTCATACCAGATACACGCTCTATAAGTATTTCTGCTAATGTAAAGCCATCATTACAATAAGCACTATAAATACCTGGTTCTATCTTTAGTCTATCTTGCTTTAACTCTTCTAATAAACTTTCTTTTCCCTCTGTATTCCCCTTTTCAAATAACATAATATTTTTAAAATGTGTGCCCATAATACCTGATGTATGATTTAAAAGCATTCTTGGTGTAATCTTCTTATAACGTGGGTCTTTCATTTCAAATTCTGGAATATATATTGTAAGCGGTTTATCTAAATCTACCTTTCCTGCTTCTACAAGCTGCATAACTGCTACTCCCGTAAACACTTTGCTGACAGAGCCTATATCGTATTGCTTTTGAGGTTCTACTTTTTCACTTACAGTTGCTACGTATTGTGACGCCTTATGTGCCTTTAGCTCAGCGCCTTTTAAAATGCAGATTCCACCTATTCCTATGATTAATCCACTACATAAACAACCTGTTAAAATGCTATATTTCTTCCATTTCATGGCCTTCCTCTTTTCTATATACTTTATTCCGTTAATAGTTCATGGACTGTAATCTTCCTTACTTTATAAGCATGTAGCATTGCAGCTATAAAAGCGATGCCTATAATGACCACTGAAGTCCCAATAACATACCAAGGATTTAACTGAAACTGCATTTTACTAACGCCTATTACTGAAAGCATCTTTGTTATAAGGGGTCCTGCTAAAACGAGACACGCACCAGTCCCTAATACAACGCCACCTACCACTGCTGGCATAAGTGAAAGTGTAATTTGTAGCATTAATTGCCTTGTTGTATAGCCTAATGCCCTAAGCGTCCCAAAATAAACTTTCTTTTGAATAAGTAGTGCGCCTATAATAAGAGAAGTTAATAACGTAATAATACATATGGTTACAATCAAGATACAGCTCACCACCATTGTCAGTACCAATTGAACGGCTGACATAGTAGACTTACCTGTTAAATACATATCTGTTACCTTTTGAATCATGTAATTTCTTGAGTTTCCTGAAATGATTACACCATCTACATAAATGCTATAATCTAATTCCTTAATGCCGTATGTCTTCATAATAATACGCATCTTCTCTTCAGCTACTTGGCGATATCTCTCATATATTGCTTCTTCTTCTGTGAGTTGCTGACCCCCATTTTTTGCTTCCTCATTTAGCCCAAAATAAGCTTCAAACATAGGAATAAACTCACTGCTTGTTACACCATCTTCTAAATAAATATGACAAGTCGTTAATTTCCCTGGTGGATTTAATTTGAGATAGCCTTCTTTAGTTAATTTAATAACCCTTCCTAGATTATTGGCACTTTGACTGATGCCTGTAATAATATACTCATATCGATACCCTTGGCTTTCTATGATCACACTATCTCCTATATACTTATTAAGCTGTTTTGCAAAAACACCTGTTACAACCACTTCATTATCGTATTTACAAAACCTTCCCTCATAAACATTCTCTGTTTCTAACTTTGAATAGTCCTCATATGTATCTACCACAACAGGGATGTCATCTAAAAACATTTTATCTTTATAACTTAAATTAGTTTTTCGAACGCCGTCTAATTCTTCGATTAATTTTCTTACTTCTTCTGGATCTGCTCCTTTTGCAATTTCTACCTCTACATCTGCAATTTCTATACCTAAGATTTGTGTGATTAACTTAATGTTTCCTACAAAAGTCACATAGAGCAGCATGCCAAGAATCATAGCAAAAGTTATACCTGCTATACAAATGGCCATCATCCCATTTTGTTTGCCACGATGAAAACAATCTTTTAAAGCTAATCTAAATTGTAAACTGCCTCCCTTTTCAAGGGAAAATCTATTTTTATGATAGCTATGGCTTTTTTCTCCCTTCATTAAGGCCGTACGAATATCATATTTTTTAGATTGTCTAGCTGCTATATACGTCGTTAAATAAATAACACCTGTTACAAGGATTATTACAACTAAATCAATCATTAAATGCCTACTACTAATCCAGCTTAGCCCTGTTGCTGCCATAAGCATTTGCCCACAATATGGTAAAACTAAATATGAAAGTATCGTCCCTATTACTGTCCCTATAAATGTTGTTACAACATACTCATAAGCATAAGCCATTGTAACTTCTTTTTGGGTGTAACCTGATGCTTTTAAAATCCCTATATCTTGTAAACTTTCATTAATGTTATTTTTAATACGAAAACGTACAACTAATAACATAATTACAATGATAATCACAGTGAAACCTATTAATAACCCTGCGCCCATACCACTAAATAAACTATAAGCTAATTTAGTCACACTAAATTCTCCAGAAAATATGGATTGATATTCTGAAATACTCTCTGCATGATCTTTAATATAGGCTAAAAACTCATCAAAAACAGCTGTAGCTTCTGTAGTATCTTTACAGCGTATTAATATTTCCTTGCTTAGCCCATGATTTAAATACATTTCTTTATAAGCTTCATCTTCTAAATAAAAGCGAATGCCACCGCAATTTTCAAAGCCTAAATTAGTATCTTGAAAGAACCCTTTAATTTGATAAGTTCTATACCATTTACCTTCTTTGAAATTTAATAAATCCCCAGTTTTAAACCCTTTACTCATTAAAGTCTTTGGTGCATAAATACCGCCTACCTCTGTATTTTTTGCTTCATTACTTATAGGATTTTCTATAATAACCTGATTCATTTTTCCTCTAGTATTAAAGTTTTCTATAATAAAATACGAATCTATAATACCGCCATCGTACTGAATTTCTGTGTTTTTTAAATTAACACAATCCCTTACTTCATATTCTGAAATGCGCTGGTCCTGATTTAAATACGTGGTATAACTATCTTTCATTGCAGTTTCATCCATTACCACCAAATGATGGGCTCCATGTAACCTCTCCATATGAGTTTCATAAATACTTCCCATATCTATCATGATTTTGCTGCCCATATTGGTAAATAACGCTACAAGTGCTGCTAAAAATAGCATGATAATGGCTACTTTTTTTCGTTTTCTTAAATTCAATACCGCTAGCCTTATACTTCTTTGCTGCCACTCACAAAAACTATCTTTTTTGACCTGCACACTACCACCCCATCTCTTCTAGAAATGCTTGCAATTTATTTCTACGTTTAACCTGATTTTCCTCTATGTAGATGCCTAAATCTAATTCACCTTGAATACTGCCATCTTTCATATATAAAATGCGGTTGCCTCTAAGAGCTGTTTTAATATCATGGGTAACCATTACAATGCTTTGCCCTTTTTCATGTGCCTTTGTAAAAACATCTAAAACTTCTTTACTGGCTGCTGAATTTAAAGCCCCTGTTGGTTCATCTGCAAATATGATTTCAGGATTATTAATAAGCGCACGTACAATGCCTACACGCTGTGCTTCTCCTCCTGAAAGCTGTGCTGGAAACTTCTTAAAATCCACTTCATTTAATCCTACCGTTTTTAATAAGGCCTTTGTTTTTTGAACTGCTTCTTTTTTCTCCTTCTTACTTGTATGTATAAGTAGTGCATTTGTAAGGATATTATCTATCACATTCATGTTATCTAAAAGATACATATTCTGAAATACGAAACCACAATTTCTTCTTCTAAAGATAGCTAATGTATCATTATCTAAATTTGAAATAACTTCTTTATTAAAAATCACCTTCCCCATATTTGGCCTGTCCATCCCGGATAAAGCATATAACAAAGTAGATTTACCTGAACCAGAACTTCCCATAAGTACAGTAAAATCACCTCTCCAAATTTCTAAATCTAAATTTCTCAGCACATGCTGTTGATTACCTTCTGTTGAAAATGACTTACAAAGCTTTTCTGCTTTTAAAAGTAATTCTTTCATAACTTTCACCTCTTATCTTTGATAAACTCAGTATAATATGATAAGAGTATAAAATCTTTGTCTCCTCCTTATTAAATTCTTATCAATTTCTTAACTACTATAATAATTTGATAAGAATTTAAGCAAGCAAAAAGGACTTACGCATCTTAAACTTGTATATCCCATATACACAGTTTCCAATTACGTAAGTCCTTCTTTCATAAAACCCGGCTTATGTGATTTCTTTACATCCCATAAGCCTTAATTGTCAATTGGCTCATCTCCAGAAACATTTTCTGCGTAAGCCTCTTGGTCGTGAATGCTTTGGTTACTTTGATGATACATCTTTGTTCCCTCCTACATCCATATTGGTTTTACAGTAATAGTATGTCTCTTTATATGTTTTCTATCCTGGTATATTTATCCAAATTAAATTTTTTACATTTCTAGCGCCCTACTTATAGTTTCTGGCTTTTTATTAATATCTTCTAATTCACTATTATTTACTTCATCTACTATACTTTGTAATTTATCAATTGAAGTATATCCTTTACCTACCACTTTTCTATTGATTGCCTCATAATTTTCATTATTAACACCTGTTATACCAATATTCTCCAAGTCATGTATCATGTAGCAATCCTCATTTATATGACGAAAGATTCTTTCTAACTCCTGTGTCTCTTCGTATACGATATCTCTTATTTGTCTTGCTGATAACATTTGTCCTACTCCCATATGCTTATCAGAGACTCTCTTATTAATAAAATCTATATTCTCAGCTGCTATTCCTTCTACTTTAACGCCTATTTTTTCATATTCCTCAGCTTCTGCTTCTCCTCTATTTATCTTATCTAAAATCCTATTAATTTCATCTACTTCTAGTTGTATTTTATAAATAGAGGTATATCCTTTTCCTCTTACTTGCTGATTTACTAACTGTAAATTATCGTCATTTACACCAATGATATCTAAATCTTCATAGCAACTTACGCCTACTTCATAACAATCTACTGCCTCTAATAATTTATTTAATACATATGTTTTATTTGTAACTACTTCTTTTATTTCTTCTACTTGTAAATAGTCACCTTTTCGTACCCTATATGTACCTACTGCTTTATTAATAACCCCTATGTTTTCTACTGCCACTGGCTCTAGTACAATGCCTACTGCTTCGTAATCTTCTATCTCTGCCTGTGCTTCATTTATTCTTACAAGTGCTTCATCAATATTTACCTCTTGAGATACCTCTTCTATTACTACTTCATTTTCTTGAACCTCACCAGCATAAATAGCTGTACCTTCTCCCCCTAATAAGCAAGCTATCATAACTAAACTTAATACTCCCTTTTTATTTAATAAACTCATTTTAAATCCCCCTTTAACCTAAAATCTTTTAGCTTATTCTAAACACATATTATATTTCGTTTGTAGCCATTGGGTATTGATAGTAAAAATGCCAAAACTACGTAATATAGTTTTGGCATTTTACAATCTCTTGTATTATTATTTTTTGCCGATTAGATTAGAATATCTTACTTTCTATCTCCCCTTCACGGTAAGCTCTTAATAATTTTTCTAAATCTATAATCGTATCATGAATTCTTTGTCCGTTATCTGTGTTTTTAACCATTACCCTGAATGATTCTGTTTCTACCATTTCAG
>CALGWE010000006.1:0-1079 GCA_937935915.1 uncultured Clostridia bacterium | reverse complement strand
TAGGCAATATAACGCTCCGGTAAAGTATTGCTATCTACTAAGCTTATCCCTTTACCGCCTAATGTACTGATATATTCACAAATTTGTTCTAAATACTTCTTCACTATGCGGTGATAATCCCCACGCTTAGTATACACTGAAAAACCATTATTGGTATGCAGGGCTTCCTCTCTATTTTCTTCTTCATGATAATATGGAAAAGCAATAGAAATAATCGTCTTCCCTTCTGCCATATAATGCTTGGGATTAATGCGCTTTTCTATTTCTTTTTCTTCAAACTCATTTTGCAATCCTAATTGCTGTCTTGTTTCATAAAAGCCTTTTAACTCTTCAAATCTTCTACACTTAATAAAACCTACACATTCTAAACCAATGGATTTACAAAAATCCTGTATTTGCTTCTTTAACATATTACCTCACTATTTCAATTTTATATTTTCTATTGTATACACTGCTTTGGTAGAACTTATTTACATCATTCCCCTTCATATTATACACTAAACAAAAAGGATATAAAAAGCTTTTGCTTTTTATATCCTTTTTTTACGACTTCCTATACTTCTATTTGATTTGTGTCACTGTGTAACCTTTCTTTTTAAGGTTATTAATAACCCCATCTTCACCTACATAATGTCCTGAACCAACAACGATAAAATATGTTTTGCCTTCATCGCTATTTAAGAGTTTCTCAATATTCTCTGTCATTTCTGCGTCTCTTACAGTTAATAATTTATTATTATACTCTTCTAATGCCACTTGCTCTTCTTTCGTTGCATCTGGGTCAGTTTCTTTTTTAGGGAAGCTCTTTTCAAATTGCTCTAAATCCCCTTTTTGCCAGTACTCTATCCAACCATCAAGTAACTCTACACCCTCTTTATTTGTTTCTTCATCTAAAACTAATTGTATCCCATTATTTAAGTAGTACTCTTGTAAACCTTGTGAAAAACCATCGAATAAATTAGCTTGATATTTATAGCCTTCTAATTCATAAATAGGCTTATCAGTCATGAGGGCATTGGTCATAAAATAATTATCAATGCCTAAAGTTGCTGCAATTTGCTGTTCTTCTAGACTTGTAG
>CALGWE010000005.1:0-3605 GCA_937935915.1 uncultured Clostridia bacterium | reverse complement strand
TAGATATAGTATAAATAATAAGTGATATATATGCAGTTAATACCTGCATGGATTATATAAATTAATGGTTAATTAGAGATTTTAATAATAATTTTAGGCAATAATACGGAGTTTTTGCGCCCAAATTTAGGATTAAGGTCCAATTAACTCTTAAAAAATATGATCCAGGAGGAATTAATCATGTCAAAAGTATACATATCACAAGAGGTAGTAAGTAGATTAGAAAATGCAGGTTGGGAAAAAGTAAGAATATTGGGTTCAAGGGTACAATATATGCATCCAGTAATTAAAACAACCATCATCTTACCACTAGATCCACAAGGTATACTTACGGAGCGCAATGCAAAAGAGATTTTTAAGATTGCAGATTTAGAAAAGTAAATCTAAGATTTTTATAATGATATATTTCAATAAAAAGGTACTTTATAGTGAACTATAGAGTGCCTTTTTTATTTTTTTAACATATAAGTTGACACGTGCAAAATACGTGCTATAATAATAAATATATAAAACACGTGTAATACACGTGCTTAATGTGAAGGTGAGACGAATTTATGATACATTCTGATATAGCGTATTGGAACGGCATATTAGATACTGTTGTAGAGAATATAAATCAAGGTAAAAATGTCATTATTTCTTTAGCGGTTACAGCAGATATTAAGGAGATTAGGCATTTATAGAATTTCCATTAACGAATCTATAATAATCAAATGACAATTTTATAAATAACTTATGATGACAGAAGATAGGAGAATAACATGAGATTAACTAATACAAATGGCAAGAAGCTTAATTTATATCTTACAGTAGAGAATTTAGAAGCAGTTGAATTACCATATTTATTCTTACATCATAGGCAAAGCACATTAAAAAGGCACCAAAACATTATTAATAAAGTGATTCAGAATAAGTTAAAAGATGAATGGGGCATTACATTAGATCATATTCATTGCTGGGAATATAGGGCAGAAGCACTAAAGTGTGAAGAAATCGGTCAGATATCATGTGAGCGAGAAGTTGTTGTATTTATACAAACCGATCATCTCATATTGTTTCGCATAGAAGGAGGTGATATAGGGCAACCTGACGTCACATTTATAGAAACAATGGATCAAGTAAAACCTGAAGACCGTGTATTAGCTATTGTACCACGTATAGTAGCAGAAGATTTAATACATATATATATGAATTACAGTAATCAGGGCGTATATTTAGGTGAAAAAATTGAGATGAAAGCGCATATTATGAGACAAATGCAAGCTATAGAGCTAATAGATACAATCTTTAAAGGTAAGCATCCTTGCAGTTCGGGCAAGCAAGGTGCAGCACAAATTAAAGCAATATTAAGTTTGTTAGTTTTAAAAGATTTGTATACTGAAGATGAAGTGGCAATTCAATGGGTCAAACAGTTATGTCACTATGAAAGGACGCATGGAAGCCTTGCATTATATGATATAGCAACTTGTTATCAGGAATTAACAGGAGATGAATCTATAGAAATGACACCACAGGTACTGGAAATTCTAAGACAAGTAGATAAGGAAGATTTTCCAACTAGTTATAATATCTTAAGATGGTGGATTAAAGGGGTTGTAGTACAAGGAAAGATAGAAGAAGAGGATTTTAATCCCCATGAATATAATAGGCTGCTAAAGGAACAATATATGGAAGAATGGGGAAAAATCCATAAGCAAATAGTTCAAAGCGTTTATGAGGATGATTTGCAGACATTCTTAAGCTATTGTAGCCAAATTGGGGATCAGGATATCCTTAGAAAAATTATGGAATATATAGATAAGGAAGTATTTCCAACCTTAACAGATGTAGGGGTTCTAGTAAGAGGAATGACAAAGTTAGGGACAATGGTCACAACATTAACGGCTGAGGAAGAAGAGAGATATAAAAAAGAGATTGAGGAGGAAATAGAGCATAGAGCAGGAGATTATTATGTAATAAGCTCATTTTCAAAGGAATCAGCAGAACATATTTGTGAGATGCTTTTGATGTTTAGTGAAATAGGGAGTGAAGATGAGATTGAAGAATATCTAAGATGCATAAATTACTATTATAAATATGTTGATGCCTCTTTGCGTAACTTTAGCAATTTCCCTATGAAAGTAAGTGAATTAAATGAACCTTTTGAATTAGAAGAGCCAGTGATTCAACTATTAAGATCCTTTAACTTAAAGGGAAAAAGTAGATTTATTAGTACATATCTAAGAAGCGTTGCGACTCAGAAGAAAAAGAGATTTACCAAAATAGGATAAAAGTGGAGATGAATAAATATGAAGAAAAGAAAAATAGAAGAACAAATTTTTAAACACTATCGTAAAGCAATTAGTAGAGCTTATAGACGCTTTGAAGCAAGCAATAAACCTTTTACAGCCATTTATATGAAATATGGTACTAAAGTTGGGGAAGATACAGTGGTGAGTTATCGTGTACATAAGGGGCAGAGTTTACGCCCTGTAAAAGCAGAAAAAGCAGAAAAAGATTTAAACAATATTGTTTATGATTTTGGTTTTAAATCTCATGCCAATAAAGGGAAGCTGGCAAGACGAATAGGAAATGTGAGTGTAATCATAGACCATGAACGCAAGGTAATTAAGCATGAATATGTGTTTGGATTCACATGGGGAATGGGGGAAGAAGTTCCTTTTAGAGTAGAGAAAAATAAAGTCATTATAGAGCAAAAGAAAGCAAAGATGCTTTGGATTTCTTAAAAAGGTAGATTGTATAAGAGAGGAGAAGAGCAATGAATATTGTATACACAATAGGTCATACTAATTATTCCATCAATCAATTTGTAGATATACTTAATTTATATAGTATTAATTGCATAATAGATGTACGTTCTACACCTTATTCAAAGTATACACCTCAGTTTAATAGTAAAGAGTTAAAAGAAGAATTAAAAAAGTTAGGAATTCTATATATACACATGGGAGAAGAGTTTGGGGCCAGAAGAGCAGAAAGAAAATTTTACCCCCACGGCTATTTAGACTTTGAAAAGGTAAGGTTAGAATCAGACTTATTTCATAAAGGAATACACCGTGTAGAAGTAGGTTGCCAAAAAGGCTATCGCATTGCATTAATGTGTACTGAGAAGATGCCAATTGATTGCCATAGGTGTATTTTGGTGGGCAAAGGGTTAAAGGACCATGGTTTTCAGATAAGGCATGTTGTGTCAAAAGAAATAAGTATGACGCAAGAAGAGATAGAAACACAGTTGCTAGATCGCTATTATCCTCAGCGTAATCAGATATCATTAGATACACTGATGCAGCAGCCCGAATCTGAGAGTGAATTAATACTTGAATGCTATCGTAAGAGAAACAAAGAAATTGGATATATTGTGGAGGAGGAATAAGGTGAAAGTTTATACAATAGGATTTACTAAAAAAACAGCAGAACAGTTCTTTGCTTTATTAGAAAAGAATGATGTGAGGTTATTGTATGATGTGCGACTTAATAATGCGAGTCAACTTGCAGGTTTTACGAAGGGAAACGATTTGAGGTATTTCACAAAGCGTATCTTAAATATTCCATATGAGCATAATGTGAATTTTAGCCCAACCAAAGAAATTTTAGATAATTATAAG
>CALGWE010000004.1:0-3606 GCA_937935915.1 uncultured Clostridia bacterium | reverse complement strand
GAATACCAAATTCTACAGAATTTTTAGGTGAAAGTGTAGTGTTATATGAAGCAGGTGAAATGATGAGATAATCACCATCTTCAGTTACTGTACAACCCCAAGAGTTTGTAATATCAAAGTCTGATTTAAGGAGTTTAAAAGACCAGGTATTTAGAGTTTGGTTAGAAGTGTTTGTAACTTTAAAGTTACAAGTATAGCCAGTTTCCCAGCTATTAATGTTAGAAGTAATTGCCAAGTTAGTTGTAGTTTGTTCTTTATCTTGAGTAGAAGAACTGTCGGTATGTTCTTTATCTTCGGTAGAAGAACTGCCGGTTTGATCTTTGTCGTCAGCAGTTTCGGTAGAAGGTTTTAGGAGTGTGCCATCTTCTAAAGTGAGGGCAAAGTGTGTTGGAATTTTTGGCATGCAGGTTGTGGCAGTAACGGCAAGGGTGAGTTTAGAAGTGTCTCCTGGAAGGATAGTAGTGCTCCAACCGTCGGCGCTTACTGTAGCATGATAATCTTTTTGTGCTTGTAGCTTACCACCATAAACAGCAGAAATAGGGTCGGCAAGATTGAAGTCTAAAGTCCAGTTAGAGATAGGTTTATTACTTGTATTTATAATGCTAACTTCCCACATATAGTTACCAGGCCATTCACTAGCTAATTCATAGTTAATGGTTACGCCGCCATCTAATATAGTTGTAAGATTAGCTGGAAGAGGTGCATGGGTATAGACTTTGCCTGAAGTCATGGTGATCCCTTTAGCAGCCATCATTTCAGAAACCGAAGCAATTTGATAGCCACGTTTAATGAGTTCAGGGACAATGACTTTTACAGCTTCACTAGTTGTGCTTAATGGTTCATGCATTAAAACGATAGCACCATCAGCAGCTTGATTTAGGACATTATCGATGATTTCATCTGTACTAAGTCCAAGGTAATCTTTACTATCTAAAGCAGCACTAATAAGTGGTGTAGAGATTGTATTAAAGATGGTTTCATTGCTACTGCAATAAGGGGTACGTACTAAGAAATTATGAAGGCCAGTAATTTCGGTAAGCAAATCAGCTGTAGAGTTAATTTCATATGTAATTTTTTCTGCATTCATACCTGTTAAATCTAGGTGAGCAGTAGTATGATTGCCGATTTCATTACCAAGGGCAAAGGAACGGGCGATCTCAGATTTTGTTGTATCACTAATATTTACACCACAGTAAAAGAAGGTAGCATGTACGTTATAAGCTTCTAATACATCTAAAATATCTGAAGCAGAAGAACCATTCCATACAGGACCATCATCAAAGGTGAGGGCAATAATAGGCTTGTTAGGGTCAAGCCAAGAAGAGTTCATATGGCTTTGCCAAGGAATTTGAGTATTGGAGGACACAGAAAGTGTTTCAGCATGTAAGGTGCAAAGAGGTGAAATAGAGGAAAAAGCAAGGGCACCAGTCATCATAAACAAAGGCAAATAAGCTTTTTTAATCATTTAAAACCACTCCTTTTAAATATAATAAAAATTTATAATTTAATGATAAAAATAAAAAAGATTTATTTCAAGAAAATAGAATAACAGGTAGATAAAAGATACATAATCGAAAAACTTTATTAAGTGGCATAGGTTAACACTAGCTTATGAAATTTAGCTAGTATATGATAAAGAGGAGGAGCAAATAGGAAAAAGATATAGAATGAATGTATTTTATGAGGAGATAGGAGGAAAAGTGTGAAAAAATATAAAAAATGGGGATTAAGGATTTTTGGAATAGCAATAGTGGTATTTATAGTTTCTAGAATGGGGTATGTAAGCTATGAGAAGATTTATCCTATTAAATTAGAAACCGCTGAGACAGACCCACAGGTCATAGCAGAGCATTTATTTCAAAAGGAATTAGATAAGTTAGCTAGCTTTAAAATGCAATATAGTTATAGATTAGCAGCTTATAATATAGAGGAAGTACTAGCTAAAAGAAATAGAGACCAAACGATTTCCTTTACAATTAAATATTCCGTTAAGCCAGCTTTAGGGGCCTATTTATATTGGTCGGCTGGTAGTGGAAATGAAAAAGGATTATGGATTAATGATAAGATTTGTAAGGGGCAAATAGAGTATATAGATGGTGTTTATATGTTAAAAGCACATGACAAGGAAGAGTAAGGATAGCCAGACGTACTTCAAATGTAGAAAGATTGAGAGGGAAGAGTATGGGGAAAATAGGTAAAGTAGTAATAGGCGTTATAATAACAATAGGGGCTGCTTGTATAAGTAGTGTAGTCATAATTCATGAATTAACTATACCGAAATCTTTTGTAAATCAAAATGAACAAATACAACAATCTATAAACCTTGAGAATGAAGATAAAGTTAATCGGACTTATGCAGATATAAAATGGTTAGAAGCACAAATAGAAGATTTAAAAGTACCTTTAGGATGGCTTGCCATATTAAGTGATGAAAAGTCTTTTGCTACAGAATATCATGTATCAGAAGGAGATAATATTTTCGGACAAGATAAAGCAAAGCAGTTATTCGTGATGGAATACATTTTACAAAACGAAAGCTACAGGGAAAAGCAGTTTAAGACGATAATAGATGGACATGTGGAGGATATAGATGATCCAACAGATGAAACGATTATGGCGTATTTACCTATTGATTTCTTTGAGAGATTTTGTTTTAACTATTTTGGGTTAGATGTAGACATTGCTCAAATGAAACAGCCGCAAGGCGTTAAGCAGACATATTTAAATGAGTATATTTATTATGATAATCTAAGACCAGGTGCCAATGGTGTAAATGTTACAAATATGAAAATTACAGAGATTAACCATGCCAATAAGTCTAATGTATATGGTGCTATTTTAGAGATTACTTATAGTGATCGTGCTAGTGAGATACTAGGACGTAAAAAGGATAAGGCTAAACTTGTTTATGAAGGAATTAATAAAGAAGGAAAAGAAACAGTGTGGCTAAAAGAATTTAAGATAATTGAAAAGGATATATAGAAATTATTGGTTAAGTTAGGTGGTATTATAAAATCTTATCTAGAGAAATGGAGGGAAAGGCCTGATGAAGTTTCAGCAACCAGCAATGATGCAAGGTGCTAAGTCCTACAGAGTAATGCTCTGACAGATAAGATGGAATATTTATTATAAATAACCCTCTTATCATATGGTAAGAGGGTTTGTCTATTGTGGAGGGGGAAAAGGGTTTGAGTACAAATCGACCAATTATAGCATTAAAAAATATTACGAAAATATATGAATCCGAGCAGAGTAAATTTACTGCACTGAGTGGGGTGAATTTAGAAATTTATAAAGGTGAAATATATAAAAAGTAAAATTATAAAAATAATAAAAGATGAATAATAATGGAATACGCCTTTTATAGTAGCTTGTTTTAATCATAAAACTGTTATTAGAAAGGGCGCATTTTTATATGGCAGAATAGAAAAAAGTGATATTGGTTAATTTTATAACAAAATAGTGTTAAAAAAATATCAATATAGTCATAAAAAACATTAAAAAATGTAAACGTATTGGTTAAATGACATAAATGGATTGGACGGCTGTTGAAATGAAGAATAGTAGTTTGTTAAAGTGGGATATAATAAACCCCTTGATTATCAA
>CALGWE010000003.1:0-2397 GCA_937935915.1 uncultured Clostridia bacterium | reverse complement strand
AAAATTTCTGCTAGTTCAACTGGGATTTCTGGCATATTATATTTTTCATTTTTATGTCTTATTGCATTTTCATGAAAATCTATGGTTACTAAGTCTCCTTCCTCACACCTATCTGCTAACTCATTATTTTCTATGAGCATTAATCCATTATTAAAGGCATTTCTATAAAAAATCCTAGCAAAAGATTTGGCAATGATACAACTTACACCTAATGCACGTATAACTTCTGGTGCTTGTTCTCTAGATGAACCACAGCCAAAATTCTTGCCGGCTACTATAATATCTCCTGGTTTAATAAGCCCTGCTAGCTCACTTCTTAATGGACTAAAAGCATATTGTTTCATCTCATCTACCGTCTGCATGGCAAGAAATTGTGTCGGAATAATAATATCTGTATCTATGTCATCCCCCAATAACCAGATTCTTCTCTCCTCTAGATTCTTCATCTTTCTATCCCCCTTTTTATCTATTTTCCTTAATCTCACCTGCTATTGCAGAGGCTGCAACTGTAGCAGCTGAAGCTAAGTATATATAAGACTCTGGGTCGCCAGCCCTTCCTTTGAAATTCCTTGTTCCTGTTGAAAGCATGACTTCTCCTTTACCTAACACCCCTTGGCATGCTCCCCAACAAACACTACAATTAGAATTTACGATAATGGCCCCACTTTCTATTAAGGTTTGAATTACTCCTTCTTCAATGGCTTGTAAATACACGTTATTTGAAGCTGGTGCAATGATTAACTTTAATCCTTCTTTAACCTTTTTACCTTTTAAAATATTAGCAGCCACACGTAATTCTTCAATACGCCCATTATTACATGACCCTATAAAACATTGGTCTAATTTAATACCTTCACACTCACTTACTAATCCTACATTATCTACGAAGTGAGGCTTTGCAAGCATAGGTTTAATCTGACTTAAATCATAACTTAGAACCTGAGAAAACTTAGCGTCTTCATCACTTTTAAATTGCCCCCCTATACTTCTACCTTGTGCCTTCATATAGTTTATAGTTGTGTCATCTACTTCAAATAATGCGGTCTTAGCCCCTGCTTCCACCGCCATATTACAAAGGACAATGCGATCATCTATGGTTAAATGTGAAGCGCCCTCACCACCAAATTCTAATATTTTATAAGTAGCCCCATCAGCACCAATATCACCAATAATCTTAAGGATTAAGTCTCTAGCATATACCCCTTTTTTTAATTTGCCCTTTAAATTAATCTTAATAGTCTCCGGCACTACAAGCCATACAGTCCCTGTAGTCATAGTTGCTACAAAATCCGTACAACCTATGCCGATACCAAAGGCTCCTAAAGCCCCATAAGAACAAGTATGTGAATCCGCTCCTACTATAACTTGCCCAGGCTCTACATGATTTTCTATCATAATCTGATGACAAATTCCTTGTCCTTCATAATAAGTAATCTCATGCCTCCTTGCAAACTCTCTCATCTTCCTTTGTGTCTCGGAAGTCTTTACACTTTCAGAAGGTACATTATGATCCCCTATAAAAATCACCTTTTTATGATCAAATATTTGCTGATGCTTAATTTCATTTTCAAACATATCAACGGTTATATGTGTGGTGCCATCATTGCTCATGCACATATCAACCCCTGTAATTACAATCTGCCCTGGTTCTACATAACTTTCTCCACTTGCCTGAGCTAAAATCTTTTCTCCCATTGTCATCCCCATAATCCATCCCCCTTTATTTATTATTAATCATATTGATTAAGCCACCAGCCTCAATAATCTTCATAATATACTCTGGTAATTTTGTGCTATGATAAATTTCATCTTTGCCTACGATTTTCAAACTCCCTTGTTTCATATCAATGGCTATTTCATCATCTTCTGTAATCACTTCATAAATGTCCTTACACACTACAACCGGCAAACCAATATTAATCGCATTTCTATAAAAAATCCTAGCATAAGATTGTGCCACAATTGCCTTTACCCCTAAAGCCTTTAAAACACGTGGTGCTTGCTCCCTAGATGAACCACATCCAAAATTTTCACCTGCAATAATGACTTTGCGTTCTTTAACTTCTTCTACAAAGCTTGGACGCAGTGGCTCAAATGTATATTGCTTCATCTCCTCAATAGTTGGTAATAACAAATACTGCGAAGGAATAATTTGATCTGTATTCACATCTTTTCCAAACTTTATAATGCATTCTTGTATCATCATAATGCCCCCTAATCCTTATATTTTGTTCTATATTTTCCTTCCCCTTTTGTAACAATTTAACTTCCTGAAATCTATATACTGAATCATATATCCTTTGAGGCTATAATACAAATACCTATATTTCATGCCTGCCATAACCATAAGTAATACCATGAGCAATAAACTAAATATACTATTTCCAAATAAAAAGG
>CALGWE010000002.1:0-2546 GCA_937935915.1 uncultured Clostridia bacterium | reverse complement strand
AAAAGTTGAGGGTTTGGTAGTTGAATTGGGGCTTATAATATGATATATTTTTTAAAATATCATAATTATAAAAATAGTATAAAATTAAAGAAAGCAGGTGATTATGTCATTAAAAAAATTGCAGAAATAGCAGGCGTATCACCTGCTACAGTTTCAAGAGTACTTAATAATCCCGAATATCACTGCACAGACCCTAAAGCGAGAGAACGGATTTGGAAAGCTGTGAAGCAGCTCAATTATGTGCCCAATGAAGCAGCTAGAAATCTTAAAAAAGGGGATAAGAAAGAGGGGCATAAGACTCATTATATACAAATTTTGATGACTAGAACGGATAGGGGGCAAACAGATTTATTTTTTGATGAATTATTACATATCATAGAGTCAGAAATCCATAAAAACTTTTGTATACCTACACATGTATGGTATTTATCTTTATTTTCCAGTGATAAAAGATGTAAACAAGAAAATATAGAGTTGGTCGTCAGGCAACTTTTTGAAGAAGTACAGGGGAAGACAAGTGGATTAATTATTGTAGGAAAGCTTAGCCGCTTTGCTATTCCAGCTATTAAAAAATATTTTCCTAATATTGTTTCTGTAAGTAGAAATACTTTAGGCCTAGAGCTTGATGAGGTTACTTGTGATGGGAAAAAGATTGCAGCTCAGGCAGTAGAATATTTAATTTCTCTTGGACATCAAGATATAGGATATGTAGGAGAATGGAATAAAGAATCAAGGTATCAAGGCTATTTAGAAACATTAGAGAAGAATAATATGGATCAAGTAGCAGAATACATTTATTGATTTATCCATTGTTTCCAGTGATAATATTGAGCTTGCAGAAAGGATTAGCCCATCTCTTACAACTGTAGCACTTCCAAAAGAAGAAATGGGACGGTTTGCAGTCATGTTTTTATTAGATAGAATAGAAGGCAAACATAAACTAGAAATGCATTTAGAGTTAAAATCAAAATTGATTATAAGAGAAAGTTGTAGGCGATTTGGAGATAATGATTGGAGTGATTATGTGATATAGCACGCACTAATTAAAGTTAGTGGGTGCTATTTTTATGTATTTTATAAGTATCTTTATACTTATTGAAAAAATAATAAATTAAAATTTAGGTTTATATGGCTGTATATAAATTCTATATAAGGGAATGATTATACTGAAAAAACAATTGATTTATGTTAAAATAAGTCAAAGTAAAGAAGATACATAAAATATTAAATTGGCATAAATAAGGGAGGAATTCAATGTCAAACTTTTCATTCTTACAAGAAAAATGGCCTATACTTGCGCAGTTGGGTGAAAATGCTGAGAACTATATGTATGTGGACTCTAATACAGCAATGATTAAAGCAGGGTTATTTGCTGAGAAACTAGTAAACATCATGTTTGAATTAGATGGGATTACACCACTAGAACATGAAAATACACATGCTAATCGTATTAAAGTGCTTAAAAACGAAGGATTACTTCCTAAAGAGATAGAAGAGCTGCTTTTTATATTACGTATACATAGAAATAAAGCTGTACATGATGGGTATGAATCGGCAGAACAAGCTAGGATATTAGTAGAGGCGGCATTTAAATTAGGCGCCTGGTTTATGGAGACTTATGGTGATTACAATTTTGAAACACCATACTTTATCATGCCAGAAGACAATAGACAAAGCATAGATTATGAGGCAATTATTAAGGAAAAAGAAGCAGAGATAGAACGCTTAATGAAACAAGCCACAGTCATGCCAGAATATATTGTGCCTAAAGCAGAACGTCAGAAGAAAGCAAAGGAAGCTGCTTCTAAAGTACAGTTAGATGAGCGTCAAACACGTTATTTAATTGATGAACAGTTAAGACAAGTAGGCTGGGAAGCAGATACTAAAAATCTTCGTTATTCAAAAGGCACTAGACCTCAAAAAGGTAAAAACTTAGCCATTGCAGAGTGGCCTACTGATTCTACTGTAGGGGATAGAGGTTATGTAGATTATGCCCTTTTCGTAGGTTTAAAATTAGTGGGTATAGTAGAAGCTAAACGTTATCATGTGGATATTCCTTCAGTTATAGATTATCAATGTCGAGATTATGCAAAGAATATTCGAGAAGAAGATAAGGACTATGTTATTGATAAGTGGGGGGAATATAAAGTCCCATTCCTCTTTGCTACTAATGGCAGAAAGTATCTTAAACAATTAGAAATCAAATCTGGTATATGGTTTTTAGATACAAGGGTTAATTCTAATATTCCTAAAGCGCAACAAGGTTGGATGAGTCCTGATGGCATGATGAGCCTATTAGAAAAAGATATTCAAAAGGCTAATGAAAAGTTAGAGCATACGTCTTATGACTTATTAAGAGATAAAGATGGGCTTAATTTAAGGGATTATCAAATAAAAGCTATTGAAGCCGCAGAAAAGGCAATTATAGGTGGACAAGAAAAAGTACTTTTATCCATGGCTACAGGAACAGGTAAAACACGTACACTTTTAGGGATGATTTACCGTTTTATTAAAACAGAGCGATTCAAACGTGTGCTTTTTTTAGT
>CALGWE010000001.1:0-4839 GCA_937935915.1 uncultured Clostridia bacterium | reverse complement strand
ATGTCCTTTATGTGTCTCTTCCCAGCTAGAAATACCTGTTACACCTTCAATATCTGCACTGATATAAACTTTCAAGTTTATTCCCCCTAAATTACGTTATTTCTATTTATGAGTATAACAAAATAGGGGAATAATAGCAAAATTTTAATTTGTTATTTTCCAAGAAATTAGAGTATACTATATAATAATATATCAAATTTAAAGGAGTTAAAAATATGGCACATACAATTCCAAAAAGAAAAGATGTCAAATTAGAAGATACTTGGAGACTTGAAGACATCTACGAAACAGATGCTGCTTTTAAAGCTGCTTTCACCCACGCAGAGTCTCAAATAGAAACATTCAAACACTTTGAAGGTCATCTCACAGAAGATGCTAAAACTCTTTATGATTACTTAACTAAGC
The DNA here is from genome assembly GCA_937935915.1 of uncultured Clostridia bacterium. Taxonomy (GTDB): domain Bacteria; phylum Bacillota; class Clostridia; order Lachnospirales; family Cellulosilyticaceae; genus Cellulosilyticum. The sequence goes on along the minus strand of CALGWE010000001.1, from coordinate 4,434 downwards.
AAGATGAACTTTGGCTTGAAATTAATAAGCTTTATGTTTATTCACATATGCGTTTACACCAAGATGGTGGCAATGACTTCTATCAAGACCTTTCTAGTCAAGCTGAAATGCTTGCTATTAAAGCTTCTACTGCCCTTTCTTTTGCAAGCAGTGAGCTTGCTGCGCTTTCAGAAGAAAAAATCTCAGACTTTATGAAAACTGTACCTGAACTTAAACTTTATGAACGTTATTTAAGTGAGATTTTGCGTCAAAAATCACATATCTTAGATGCGCAAACAGAGTCACTTTTAGCCCAAGTAGGTGAACTTGCAGGCACACCAAGTAACGCCTTTGCTATGCTTAACAATGTTGATCTTAAGTTCCCAGTTATAAAAAATGAAAAGGGTGAAGATATTCAGCTTACCCATGGCAATTACATTAGTTTATTAGAATGTGCTGATCGAAGTGTTCGTGAAAGTGCTTTTACAGCCCTTTATAACACTTATGATAGTATGAAAAATACTATTGCAGCTTTATTTACAGGTAATGTGAAACAATATGGATTCTTTGCAACAACACGTCATTATGATTCACCACTTCATGCTGCATTATCAGATAATAATATTCCCGTAGCTGTTTATGATAATCTCATTGAAACAGTTAACCAAAACTTAAATATTATGCATGATTATGTAGCGCTTCGTAAAGAAGCTTTAGGCTTAGATACGCTGCACATGTATGACTTATTCGTTCCTATTGTGAAGGACTTCCATAAACCTATTACGTTTGATGAGGCTTGTGATATTGTCCTTAAAGCACTTGAGCCAATGGGTGAAAACTATGTCAAACTTCTTAAAGAAGCTTTTGATAACCGTTGGATTGATAAATATGAAAATGAAGGTAAACGTAGTGGTGCCTATTCTTGGGGTACATATGGTGCACCTCACCCATATGTCCTTATGAATTATACAGATAATGTGCATAACCTCTTTACTCTTGCTCATGAAATGGGGCATGCAATGCATAGTTACTTCTCTTCACACACACAACCACATGTATATGCAGATTATTGTATCTTTGTAGCTGAAGTTGCTTCTACTGTTAATGAAGCCCTTCTTATGCAATATCTCTTAAAAACAACTACAGATCCTGTTTTTAAAAAGTATCTCATTAACTACTTTATGGAACAGTTCCGTAGTACACTTTACCGACAAACAATGTTTGCTGAGTTTGAAAAAGAAATGCATACACTCAATAGTCAAGGGGTTACACTCACAACAAAACTTCTTTGTGATAAGTACTATGCACTCGTTAAAAAATATCACGGTGATGCCATGGAAGTAGACGAAGCTATTGCCTTAGAATGGGCACGTATTCCTCATTTCTATACCCCATTCTATGTATATCAATATGCAACAGGCTATTCAGCTGCTATCACACTTTCTGAACGTATCTTAAAAGAAGGTGAAAGTGCAGTGCAAGACTATATGAAATTCCTCAGTGGTGGTTCATCACAAGATCCTATTGACCTTCTTAAACTAGCTGGCGTAGATATGAGCAAACCACAACCAATCGAAACTGCTCTCAAACAATTTGCTAAACTTATTGAGGAATTTAAACAAATGAACTAAACATTGTCAAAAATTTAGCACTTACTTAATCTATCTCATGAAAAGAAAAATAGCTATATTGAATTGACCATCCATTTCAATATAGCTATTTATTTTACTTAACGTCTTATGAATTACACCCCACTGCCATAACGACATATAATAAATATACTCATACAAAAAATAAGGGCATATATAATCTTTAATGTTATGTTTAACTTCGTTTTTTTCTTATTCCATGTACATACCACCACTGTAACCAGTATAGGTAATAATACATAACTATTCATCCAAAGTCCTACCCTTTCACTACGCCACCAATGATTAATCTCTTTTTGTAAGATATTCATCCCAAAAAGACTGGTTACAAAGCTGGGAATAACTAAGGCTGCCCCAATGATTGTTAAAAGTTCTACTTTCACAGCAGATTGGGCCTGTTCTACTAAATTCGCATATTCTCTTACTTTATCTATCTCAAAATTAAGTTGCTCAAGTTCTTCATTAATTTTAAGTTGATGGGAAAGCTTTTCATAAATATGTGCCCCTTGGGCATCTTCTGTGACTTCTTTGAAATACAACTGATTAATAAATTGAATATAGATTTCATAAATACTCGAAATAGCCGATGAAATTTCTTCTTTACCTAAAGTCGATACTTTAGCAATTTCATTGGATAAACTTAAAAGTGTTGCTCTTTGCATCAAAACCAATGATACAAGCTGATCATATAATCTGTCTTCAGGAATTTCCCTAGTCACACACAATAGGGCAAATCGACTAATCCCATAGATTGAGTCTTGATTTTTCAAATAGTAAGTTGATCCTATATGCTCAGGAATATCATCTGCTTCATGATAAGCTATTTTTTTATTAATTGTCATCATACGTTCTAAATCTTCATAAGAAGCCGTAGCTTCTTGAATATGTTTGAGAACTTCTTGATTTTTATAAACACATAAGCAAAACATTTGATTACCTAAAATAGTATCTATTGTGATTTTACTTGGTTTTTCATTTTGGACCTTAATATCAAAGTCCTCGCCTAATACAGTCATAATGATATTACTAATTTTAAGACCATTTTTCAAATAGTTCTCCTTATAACTTTCAACAATATGGCACGCTTCATTGAGATGTAAAATAATTTCATCTGGAAAAAGTTCCTCTTTTGCTTTAGATAAAGGTAATATAGGTGGATAGACGCCTTTACTAAAACTATTAATGGCTTCTATGGCCTCTATCTCTTTATACGCTGTATTACGCATCGTAAAAGAAAGTAAACCAATCCCTGTTTTATAAATCTTAAGCCCTATTTCTTCAATGTATAGCTTATATGTCATGCCACTTACTGTAATCATAAAGTAATTTACATCCGCCAACTTTTCATAAGTATAATTTCTAACAATAATGGGCCCCTTATGCATAGTATATAAGGCTGTACGAATTGGTTTATAAAAATAAACAAACTCATTATAATCTTTTTCTGTAGCAATTTTTAAATCATGTATTTTCCAACCTGCTAATTTATTAAACAACTTATTTTGAATTTGATTATGTTGCATAAATAAATTTGTTTCCTTTTTGTGATTATAATGCCAGCTAAATGGGAATAAAAAAATATGTTCACTTATAAGTTCCTTTTTCATCGCCTACACCATACTATCAAATAAAAGGATGTTCTTCTTTGAAAAACATCCTTTTATAAATTAACTTATTTAAATTACTATACTTCAAATACTTATTTTGTGTAGTTGTTGTTGTTATTAGCATTGCTATAATTGTTGTTATTGTTAGCGTTGTTATAGTTATTATTGTTGTTAGCATTGTTGTAGTTATTGTTGTTGTTAGCATTATTATAGTTGTTATAATTGCTAGCATTGTTGTAGTTGTTATTGTTGCTTGCATTATTATAGTTGTTATAATTGTTAGCATTGTTGTAGTTATTATTGTTATTAGCATTATTATAGTTGTTATAATTGCTAGTATTACTATAGTTGTGTTCATTTAATGAATTACTATAATTATTTTTATTACCGCAGTTATTATAATTGTTGTTATTGTTATTTTGAGCCATTTTAGAGCCCTCCTTAATAATAATGATTTTGTTTAAATGAATCTTCATTTAACACAATACTTATTATCTACGTTACGGCTTATTTTATTCTTAAATTTAAGTTCTAGAAAAATTTTTTAGTGTTTTTAACGCCTAGTTAAAAACCATAAACTTCTGAAACTTCATCACGTTTTGCAACTGTTACAACAATGTCACGGCCAATTTGAATATTATTCTCTTCTAAGGCTGTTTTAGCTGTTAAATAGGCTAAATCAGGTATATTATTGTCTTTACTTAAATGGCCAAGTACAGCCCATTCTAAGCCTTCATGATAAATTTGTACAAGTGTTTTAGCTGCATCCTCATTATTTAAGTGTCCCTTGCTCCCTAAAATACGCTTTTTAAGTGGAAATGGATAACTTCCTGCTTCTAACATACGAATATCATGATTAAATTCTAATAAAATCCCATTAGACCCTTTTAAATGATTGGCAATTTCTTCATCCACCATACCGATATCTGTGGCTAATGTAATTTTTTTATCCTTATATTCAAAAATGTAGCCCACAGGATCTACTGAGTCATGATGAATACTATAAGGTAAAATACGCAGCTTTCCGTGCTGCATATATACATTTTTCTCTAATATACGTCTATTCTCTTCTTTTACAGCACCTAACATATTCTCAGCAAGCATTTTGTCCCAAGCTTTTTGTGTGGCATAAATAGGTGTATTATATTTTCTACTAAAGATTCCAACACCTTTGATGTGATCTGAATGTTCATGGGTGA